>CAYGHB010000026.1:0-13181 GCA_964349375.1 uncultured Syntrophomonadaceae bacterium
GCAGGATCTTTCCGAATACCTGCAGCAGCCCTGTCCCTATTGTGGCGGTTCCGGGCGGGTGCTAACCCCGCTGGTAATCAGCACTCACATCGAGAGTAAATTAAAAAGCGAGCTGCAGGAAGAGCGCAGCAAAGCGGTTCTGGTTGAAATGCACCATGAAGTAGCGGCAATCATTATCGGCAGCGGTGGCGGTAACCTGAAAAAACTTGAAGATGAACTGGATCGGCATATTTTTATACGGGGCACAGAGGATATCCATCTTGAGCAGCACCGGATTATTGCCCGGGGCAGCCAAAAAGAAATTAAGGCTCTTGCTCTGCCGGTAAAAACCGGGGATCAGCTGGAAGTGACTATTGAGGAACCTCATTCGACCAGCCCCACGCATGGCATTGCCCGCCTGCAGGGCTTTGTGATCAATGTCGAAGGCGCAGGAGAAAAAGTGGGACAGACTTTCAGGGTTGAGATCAGGGAAGTAAACCGGACCTATGCCCGGGCAGTAATGAGCAAGAAACAGTAAAGGCAGGTGGAGCAGGATGTCATTGATCCTGGTGCTGGTGGCGATTTCCCCGCCGATAGCATTTTTAGCCTTTATTCTCCGTTATGACCGGGCTGAACCGGAACCGATCCGGATGGTTTTAAAAATCATGCTGCTCGGGGCCCTGTCGATTATTCCGGCAGCGATTATCCAGCTGGTAGTTCTGGACTTGCCATTTTTCCAAAGCGGTGGGATTACCGGGGCTGCTCTTGAATCGTTCCTGGTTGTGGCGCCCAGTGAAGAACTGGTCAAACTGGCGGTAGTTTTGCTCTTCGCCTGGAGCAACCGCAATTTTAATGAACGTTTTGATGGCATTGTCTATACCGGTGCAGCAGCGATCGGTTTTGCCCTGGCTGAGAATATCTTTTACGTGCTTGATCTGGGACTGACTGTGGGCATCCTGAGAGCTGTAACTGCTATCCCCGGCCATACTTTTACCGGGGTCTTAATGGGTTATTATGTTGGTAAAGCGAAGTTTGCGGAAACAACCTCCGCAAGAAACGGTAACATTTTGATAGGTTTCCTGATCGCCTACGGCCTGCATGCCTTTTATAACACGCTGGTTCTCTCCGATACGGCGGCAGCGCTTTTAGTGGTGCCTTTGGTAATATTCTATTTTGTGATCGGGACCAGGATCTTAAAACAGGGTAGTGCGGCAGCGGCGCTTCGCTGGGCGAAAGGAGCTTACCAACCGGTCACAGAAGCAGGTTTTAACCCTTCTCCCGCAGTTCCGGCAGCGCAGGAAAGTGACCTTAAAACAACGGAAACCCGTTCCTGGCTGTTTTTAAGGGCGGTAGTGGCCCGGATTATATTTGTTGTCTCGGCAATCTTCTGGGTCTTACTTTTCGTTGGTCTGGCCGAAGAAGCCGGTAATGCACAGGAGGCGCTGGAAATGATTTCGGGCGGCCTGCTCATCAGCTCAGTGCCTCTGTTCATTGCTGTTATGTTGGAGAGGTCTTACCGTCTTAAGCGCTTGGCTCAAGAAGGGTGAGCAGAGGTTTTAAACAAATCGAAAATAAATCTTTATTTTTAGGGATTGTTCTGTTTGACAAAGGTCTTCAGCGCGTGTTAAAATCTCGTGTAGACTGACAACCGCACGAAGAAGGTTTAAATGCCCCGTGAACAAAGGGCTACCAGCTTCGGCGAGTCCTTATCGGGGGTATATGTATGTACGCAATTATTGAGACAGGCGGTAAACAATACCGCGCAGAGCAGGGCCGTGTAATCCGCGTGGAAAAGCTTCCGGCGGAGAAGGGCGAATCGGTAACTTTTGACAAGGTTTTAATGCTTAACGATGATACGGAAGTGAAGATCGGCAATCCTTATTTAGAAGGCTGCAACGTGGAAGGCAAAATTGTCAGCCAGGGACGAGAGAAGAAAATCTTAGTGTTTAAGTTTAAACGCAAGAAAAACTATCGTCGCAAGCAGGGTCACCGTCAGCCTTATACGGAAGTATTGATTAACAGCATCGGTATGTAAATTAAAAATTTCGCGATCAGTAAACTGATCTGGATCCGGTAGGAAAGAGAGGTGTTTTGAATGGCTCATAAAAAAGGTGTTGGCAGCTCAAGGAACGGCCGGGACAGCAAGTCGAAACGTCTTGGAGTGAAGCGTTTTGGAGGGCAGCTGGTCAAAGCCGGAAGTATTCTTGTCAGGCAGCGCGGAACCCGTTTCTATCCTGGCTTAAACGTTGGCAAGGGTAGAGATGATACCCTTTTCGCCACTGCTGATGGCCGGGTAGTATTTGAGTTCAACGGCCGTGCCAAAAAACAGGTTAGTGTCTATCCTGAAGAAAATGCGGCAGTAAATTAAATTTTGCTTAACCTGGTCCGGGCTCTGCCCGGACCTTTGTTTTTTATCCTAGCAACAGTTTTGCAGGTGATCCGATAGTTAATGTTTGTTGATGAACTTGAACTAGAGGTAGTTGGCGGCCGCGGCGGTGACGGGATGGTATCCTTTCGCCGTGAAAAATATGTGCCCAAGGGAGGGCCGGACGGCGGCGACGGCGGTGACGGCGGAAGTGTATATCTGCTCGCCGATCCTTCCAAACACAGCTTTCTCGATTTGCGTTATAAGCGTCGGTTGCGAGCCCAAAGTGGCGTTAACGGTAGAACTAAAAACCGCCATGGAGCTCTCGGCGCTGATTTGTTTGTACCTGTACCCCTGGGCACCATTGTTTACGATGAACAAAAACGACTGATAGCCGATCTGATCCGGCCCGGCCAGAGAGCTCTTGTAGCAGAGGGCGGCAAAGGCGGTAAGGGCAATGCCCGTTTTGCTTCTTCGCGTCGGCGGGTTCCCCGCCTGGCAGAGAAAGGCTTGCCGGGGACGGAAAGGATCATAAATCTTGAGCTGAAACTGATGGCCCAGGTCGGCTTAGTTGGCTTTCCCAATGCCGGTAAATCGACTCTCCTGGGGAGGATCAGCGAAGCAAAGCCTAAAACAGCATCCTATCCATTCACAACCCTTACGCCTAACCTGGGTGTTGTAAAGGTTGGCGATCAGGGCAGTTTTGTCATGGCTGATATGCCGGGATTGATCGAAGGGGCACACCGTGGGGCGGGTTTGGGACACCAGTTTTTAAGGCATGTTGAGCGTAACCTGCTCTTGCTTTTTCTAATCGATCTATCTTCGGAAGCGCATCCGGATCCCGATACTGCTTTCCGGCAGCTCTTGAGTGAGCTGGCCGCTCATAATCCAAAGTTATCGGAATACCCGCGGGTGGTGGTTGGCAACAAACTGGACTTAAGCGATGCGGAAAAACAACTCAGCGCTTTACAAAACAGTGTTTTGCAGGCAGATGGTGAAAGTACACCCGTTTATGGCATATCAGCGGCGACAGGAGAGGGCACCCAGGATCTGGTCCGCTACCTGTTTCAGAGGATAACTAAATTAAATGAAGGAAAAACTGCTTCTGATGAGGAAGAAGTAATCAGACCTCTTAAGGCGGACGAAAAGCCGCTGACCATCAATAATGTTGACGGTGTTTTTATGGTAAGCGGCAGCGCTATTGAAAGGGCTGCGGCCAGAACCGATTTTGAAAATGAGGATGCACTGCTCCGCTTTCAAAACTACTGCCGGCGCAGCGGTCTCGATCGCGCGCTTAAAAAAGCGGGTATTAAGGAAGGCGATACAGTGAGAATAGGCAAAGAAGAATTTGCCTATTACGACTAATTATCTGAAGGAGTAAGGGATCTCTTGGTTTCTCATTTGCCCGGCCACAGAAACGGCAGCCCCAATATAGGCTTGATGGGCGGTACCTTTGACCCGATACATGTGGGGCACCTGGTAACTGCCGAAGAAGCAAGGCAGCAATTTGATCTGAATTACGTGATCTTTGTGCCCGCCGGAATCCCCTCCCATAAAGACAATGAAACCATTTCTCTTCCCGAGCAGCGTTATTTAATGACTACTCTGGCCGTCATGTCTAACCCGGCATTTGTGGTGTCCCGTTTCGAGATAGATCAGCACGAACCCACCTATACGATTGATACGGTCAGACATTTTGCGAAAAATCAGAGCCCGGAACCAAACATCTACTTTATTACCGGAGCTGATGCAATATTAGAAATATTTACCTGGAAAGATTACGAAGAGCTGCTGCGTCTGAGCACCTTTATTGCTGTTACCAGACCGGGTTACTCCCTGGATCATTTTCATGAAACCCTTGAACGAAATTGTCCCCAAATGAAACAGAAAGTGCACCTGCTTGAAATTCCGGCGCTCGCGGTTTCTTCAACATTTATCCGTGAGCGGGTTGCACTTGGAAAAACCATTAAGTACCTTACTCCCGAACCGGTTGAACAATATATCAAAAAAATGGAACTTTACAGGGTTCAGGGTTAATCGAAGGCTTGTCACCCTGGCAGCAGGGTTTATACTATCCGGAGGTGGAATCTAAATGTCAAAAACTTTGTACGTGGGGAATATCCCCTGGAGCACCAAGGAGGAAGAGCTGCAGCAATTTTTCAGTCAGTTTGGCGAGGTTGAGGAATGCCGGATTATTACCGAGCGTTCAACCGGGCGCTCGCGCGGGTATGGGTTTGTCGAGGTGAACGAAGAACAGGCGGCTGAAATAGTGGAAAAAGCCAACGGGGTGGAAATTGAAGGGCGTAAAATTGTCGTTAACGAAGCAAAACCCCGCGAGCAATAGCGACCAGCACTTCCAGCTGGTTAAGCCTGTTGCTATATTTATGATCTGCTTAGAAAGAAAGGCATTTCTGGTAAGCGAGGCCGGCAGATGACAGCAGACCAGTACCGGGAGCTAATGCGGGAAAAACTAGATGCGGACCTTTTTAAGCACTGCCTGGCAACGGCAGAAACGGCTGTAAAACTGGCAGAGCGCTATGGGGCAAAGCGAGATAAAGCTTATTTGGCCGGCTTGGTTCACGATTACGGAAAGCGTTTAAATCGCCAACAGCTGTTGAAGGCTGCCGAGAGATATAATTTAAAACTGGACAGCATAACCTTAGGTGAAGCAAGACTGCTGCACGCCCCGGTGGGTGCGGTTTTACTGGCTGAAGAGCTAAAGATTAAAGACCGGGAGCTGCTCAATGCGGTTTCTTATCATACAACAGGATACCGCGGCATGGCTTTGCTGGCGAAAATACTTTACCTGGCAGATTATGTTGAGCCCGGACGCAGGTTTGATGGAGTTGCAAAAATTCGTGAACTTGCGGCAGCCGACCTTGATCAGGCTTTGCTGGCGGCAGTGGATAACACCATCTGTTCTGTAGTGGCCAGGGGGATGAAGCTTCATCCACGGTCAGTGGCTTTTCGCAATAGTCTGCTCTTAAAAATATAAAAGGATTAACTTAAAAACTGAAGAACGGGGGAGGTGGTTTTATTTGGCACAGGAACCGGCCATCGGCTCAAGAGAGCTGACTCTTTATGCCGCGCAACTGGCTTCAGAAAAAAAGGGGCACGACTTAAAGTTGATGGAAGTGGGCAGGGTATCAATTGTAGCCGATTACTTTCTGATCTGCACCGGTAATACAGCAATTCAGGTTAAGGCGATCTGTGAACACCTGCTCGAAAACTTAAAGGAAAAAGATTGCTACACGCTGAGAGTTGAGGGACTGAAAGAGGCCTGGTGGGTCATACTGGATTATGGTTTCCTGGTGGTCCACGTCTTTCAGCCGGAGGCAAGGGCTTTCTATGATCTTGAACGGCTTTGGTACGAAGCGCCTCAACTGTTTATTGAAGGTGCTCTTGAAGGCCTGCCGCTCTCAACCGATTAGTTTTTAAGGAAAAGGGTAAAGATGATGAGCGAAGAGAAAAAAATAAACAGTGTTTTAGAGGAAATGGCATCTAACGGTAAGGATCCCGCCGGCAATGACTACCGTTATCTGACCCTGGACCAAACAAAACAGATTGCCGGCGAACACAGCATTACCCGCCGCGAAGTGGAACTGGCTGCCCTCAGGCAGGGGATCATTCCCGAACGTTACCAGCGCAGCATCGGCACACTTGGTTTTAAAGGTCAGTCTAAGCTGCTTCAGAGCACTGTTGGCGTTGTCGGAGCAGGAGGACTCGGCGGTTTTGTCCTTGAGCTGTTGACCCGCATGGGAATTGGTAAGCTGATAGTTGTTGATGGCGACAGCTTTGCAGACAGTAATTTAAACCGGCAGCTATTAGCCGGCGAAAAGGATCTGGGCTGCTCCAAAGCCGAGACCGCGGCCAGCCGGATTGCCGCCGTAAATTCTGCAACAGAAGTTGAAGCTTATCATCTGATTGGCGATGCTGATAACCTACCCAACCTTTTTAAAGGCTGTGACTTGGTCATAGATTGTCTTGACAACCTGCCTTCCCGGTTTGTCCTGGAGAAAGTGTGCGGTCAGCTGGGACTAATTTTAATTCATGGCGCTATTGCCGGTTTTTTAGGCCAGATTGCGGTGATCCGTCCCGATAAACCTTTATTGGAAGCCATTTACGGTCCTATTTCTGAGAGCGGCATTACCAGGGGGGTTGAAGTTCAGCTGGGCAACCCGGCTGCGACTCCGGCCATGCTTGCATCCTGGCAGGCCTCTGAGGCTGTAAAGATCCTGGGGGGCCTTGAAGGCGTTCTTGCCGCCAATATACTGCTGATCGTTGATATGCAGAGCGCTGAATCATACCAGGTTGAAGTGACGGCATGACCAGGTGGGGCTTAATTATTGCTATTGACAAGGTATTTGACCCTGCATATAATGTTAGATGTACTCGAGGTGCCATAAAAATTTTTTATGATGGGAAGCAGTAAGCAGGGATGCTTATTCAGAGAGCCGGAGGGCGGTGAAAACCGGCAGGCAGAACTGCTGAACTCGTTCCGGAGAAGCGGCGGTGAAAATGAGTAGCCGCTGCCGTAGAACCGGCGTTAACGGTTGAAAGAGGGCAACTGATCGGGGGGCTGTGGCGCAGTGGGAGCGCGCTTCCTTGGCATGGAAGAGGTCGCGGGTTCGACTCCCGCCAGCTCCACCAAATGTTTGACCAATAAGGGTGGTACCGCGGGTATGAATCCGTCCCTTGACCGGGCGGATTTTTTATTTTCCTGGTATGTCTCAAGATGGAGGTATAAATGTTTTGGCAAACTACAATCCGGCAGAAATCGAAGAACGCTGGCAGCAGCTGTGGGAAAAAGAAGATTTTTACCGTTCCGAAATCGATTATGATCAAACTAAATATTATGTGCTGGAGATGTTTCCCTACCCCTCGGGCAAATTGCATATGGGTCACATGCGGGTTTACTCGATCGGAGATGTTTTAGCTCGCTTTTTAAGAATGCGCGGTTATAATGTGATCCATCCTATGGGTTGGGATGCTTTTGGTTTGCCGGCAGAAAATGCCGCCATTGAACACCGGGTCAATCCGGTAGTCTGGACAACCCAGAATATTGAACATATGAAAAAACAGCAGAACCGTCTCGGTGTCAGTTATGACTGGCGCAGAGAGGTTAACACCTCGGCCCCCGATTACTATCGCTGGTCGCAGTGGCTGTTTCTGCTGATGTACAAAAGAGGTCTAGCCTATAAAAAGAAAGCCAGTGTTAATTGGTGTGAGAGCTGTAATACAGTTCTGGCTAATGAACAGGTTGAAAAAGGCCTTTGCTGGCGGTGTTCATCGGTCGTGGAGACGAGGGATCTGGAGCAATGGTTTCTGCGGATCACCGAATATGCCGAGCGTCTCTTAAACGATCTTAACAAGCTTGAGGATTGGCCGGAACGGGTAAAAACAATGCAGCATAACTGGATTGGGCGCAGCGAGGGGGCAGAAATAGCTTTTCAGCTCAAAGAGTTCCCCGATGAGGAGATTCACACCTTTACCACCCGTCCGGACACACTTTTTGGGGTTACATCAATGGTGCTTGCTCCCGAGCATCCCCTGGTCAAAAAATTAGTTGAAGGCACAGAGCAGGAAAAAGAGGTTATGGATTTTGTCTCCTGGATGCGTCGTGTGAGCGAGATTGAACGCACCGCCGAAGAGGCTCCGAAAATTGGTCTATTCACCGGGCGTCATATTATTAATCCGGTAAACGGCGATGAAGTGCCGATTCTGGTTGGTAATTACGTCTTGATGGCTTATGGAACAGGAGCAGTTATGGGTGTGCCAGCCCACGACCAGAGAGATTTTGATTTTGCCCGTAAGTATAACTTGCCGGTTAAAGTGGTTATTCAGCCGGAAGGGGAAGAGTTAAGCGGTGACACGATGAGTGAAGCCTACACCGGTGAAGGGAAAATGGTCAACTCCGGTGTATTTAACGGTCTGCCCAATAGCGAGGGTATGAAAAAGGTGACTGCTCATTTAGAACAGCAGGGTCAGGGACGCTTTCAGGTCACCTACCGGCTGCGGGATTGGCTTATTTCACGTCAGCGCTACTGGGGCGCCCCAATTCCGATTATCTACTGTGACAGTTGCGGTATTGTGCCGGTTCCGGAAGAGGATTTGCCGGTTGAACTGCCCCTTGAAGTCGAACTGTCCGGCAACCGGGTTCCCGGCCTGGCCCAGTATGAGAGTTTTACCAGGATCATATGTCCCACCTGCGGCAGGGATGCCCGCCGGGAAACCGATACCATGGATACCTTTATCTGTTCGTCCTGGTATTTTATGCGTTATACCAGCCCTAAGTGCCAGGAGGCCCCTTTTGGAAAGGAAGCGGTTGATTACTGGATGCCCGTTGACCAGTATATCGGAGGGATTGAGCACGCCGTTTTGCACCTGCTTTATGCCCGCTTTTTTACCAAGGTTCTTTTTGACGCTGAATTAAGCAGGGCTGATGAGCCTTTCAGCCGCCTGCTGGCGCAGGGGATGGTTTACAAGGACGGAGCCAAGATGTCCAAATCCAAGGGCAATGTGGTGACCCCTGATGAAATAGTTGAAAAATACGGAGCCGATACCGGCAGGCTATTTATCCTTTTTGCTGCCCCGCCTGAAAAAGATTTAGACTGGAGCGATCAGGGAGTAGAAGGGTGCCATCGTTTCTTAAGGCGGATCTGGCGTCTTGTAACAGATTGCCGTGAGCAGTTTGCAGCCGGCCCGGGCAGTATTGCTCACGACACGAATGAAGAGACCCTGGAGCGCAGTGTTCATGGGACGATCAAAAAAGTAACCATTGATATTCAGGAGCGCTTTAATTTCAATACGGCGATCAGCGCTATCATGGAACTGGTAAACGCTGCTTACGCTTACCGCCAGGCAGCGACGATGGAAGAGCAAAATCAGGCTGTATTAAAGGATGCGCTGCAAAAGATTATCCTCTTATTAGCCCCCTTTGCGCCCCACCTGGCCGAGGAAGCCTGGCATCTGTTGGAGCAACCGGGTTCAGTCCACAGACAATCCTGGCCGCAGTTTGACCCGGCAAAACTGGTTGTGGACGAAGTGGAGATCGTAGTCCAGATTAACGGTAAGGTACGCGGCCGGGTGACTGTTCCCGCCGAGTGCACTGAAGAGGAACTCGCCCAGTTTGCAAAAGGCAGCGAAAGGGTTGACCAGATTTTAGAAGGCAAGGAAATCATCAAGGTTATTGCCGTTCCCGGCCGACTGGTTAATATCGTCGTCCGCTAAGCGGAGGGAGCAGTTTGACAGAATTAAACAAGGGCTCTGAACTGCAGCGGCTGTTGGTAGAAGCGGTACGCCATCACAATGTTTTACCGCTCACCGGCCGCTGTAACTTATCCTGTCTCTTTTGCAGCCACCGCTACAACCCTCCCGACACCAGGGCTTACAGCTTTGGGCCGCTCTCTGCAGAAAGATTAAGCGAACTTGCCGCTTATCTCGATCCGGGAAAGAAAATTATAATCGGCGAATCAGCCACCCGCCTGCGGGAGGGTGAACCGCTGACTCATCCCCGTTTTATGGATTTGCTCAAAGAACTGCGTGCCCGTTACCCCAAGACAATGATTCAGGTTACAACCAACGGCACCCTTTTACGGGATCAGGTAATTGCCGAGTTGGCCAACTTGCAGCCGCTTGAACTGATCCTTTCGGTAAACAGCATTTCTTCCGAAGGCAGAAAACAGCTGATGGGCGATCCCGATCCTGAAAATATTATTCGGTTAATTGATCTGCTCGCTGAGAAACAGATTAATTTCCATGGCAGTGTTGTTGCTATGACCCGGTTGGTAGGGTTTGCAGACCTCAGGCAAACCCTGCTTTACCTGGACCGGAAAGGTGCTAAATCGATCCGTCTTCTTATGCCAGGTTTTACAAGGCTTGCCGATCCCGACCTGATTTCCCGTGAAGATGATAGCAGAAGGGTTTACCAGATGGTTGAGGAACTGCAGCAAGTGTTTTCTGCTCCTCTATTGCCCGAGCCGCCCCTGATTAATGGCCTGCAGCCCCTGGTGGCCGGGGTAATCAGGGAAAGCGCTGCTGAAAGTGCCGGATTTAAAAGCGGCGATCTGATCTTAGCGGTAGGTGGACAAGTACCCTTTAGCAGGGTCGATGCCTATGATCTGCTTACAGAAAGGGAGAATCCCACTGTAAGGGTTAGAAGAGATCAGCAGATCTTGACCTTAACAATTCTAAAAGCTGTACATGAAAGTTCCGGAGCAGCACTGTCTTACGATCTTGATCCCCGGCAACTGCAGCAGGTCAGGGTCAGTATGGATCGGCAGGGTAAAAACTTGATGTTGCTCTCATTTCCAGCCTTGAAACGCTGGCAGATTGCCGGTAAACTGCGGGGGTTAAATGACCTTATTATGCTACCGGTTCAATCACAATGGTTTGGCGGCACAATAAACTGTGCCGGTTTGCTGACAGTCAGCGATTTTCAGGCAGCGCTTGACGGGGTGGAAGACCTACAAGATTACCGAAAAATACTGCTGCCGGCAGTGGCTTTCGACCGATCGGGCAACGATTTGCGCGGTTTTCACTACCTTACCTTGAACTCACAAGGTATCCCGATGCAGCTCATTGATTGACTGTTGCCGTTAATAACTTGACACCATTATATTAAGATTATATAATATAGTTAATAGATGTTCCAAACCTACAAGTTATAATTTGTTTGGCAGCCGGATGTGAGCCCGGCTTATATAATCTAAAAAAGGAGGTAAGATCATGGTTGATAGTGAAAAGGGAAATGAAAAGGAGAAAGTAGTGGAGCCTGTAGAAGCTGTTTTAAAACCCGATCCTGCAAAAGAAGGAGACAGCATTCGTATATCATCTGAGGTAATCGCAGTAATAGTCAGTCTCGTTTCCAGTGATGTGCCCGGAATTGCCGGAATGAGCGGCGGATTGGTTGGCGGCATTGCTGAGAAACTTGGTCGTCGCGATTTGACCAGGGGGATCAAAGTTCAGGTTAATGAAGATAAGGTCGTTATTGATCTGAATGTTATTGCCGAGTACGGTGTATCCATTGTTGAAGCGACGGACAAGCTGAAAAAAGAGATCCGCGCCAATGTTGAAAAAACGACCGGTTTAACGGTAGAGGCAATCAACATTAATGTTCAGGGTATCAATGTGCCAAAAGCCGAGGGCGAAGCGGAAGAAGAACCTGTAAAAGAGAAGGAAGAATAGAACCCGGATATTTATTAAAGCAGCAATAAAAAAACCGACGTCAAAAAAGGCGCCGGTTTTTTTATTCTTGCAGGGAAAATTATCAGTTAACGCGAATTACTTGGCTGTTCTATGATCAGTTGGTCACTCTACCAGTGGGAAGGTTGCCATTAATGAATAAAACTTTGCAGGAAAAACTGATCCTTATACTCTTGGCGCTGTTGCTGATCGGCGGAGGTTTTTGGCGTGCTGCCCAGCATCGGGATCCTGAGTTTGGCTCCCTGCAGGCCGGCTTTACCCGACAGCTTAACAATCCTGAAGAATTAGAGCATGCTGAAACAGAGATGATTACCGTTCACCTGGTTGGCGCTGTTGCCGGCCCCGGAGTTTATCATCTGCCGGCAGGATCACGGGTTTACGAGCTGCTTGAAGTTGGCGGAGGGCTGACTGATGAGGCAGATGCTGAAGGCTTAAACCAGGCTCGGCCGCTTTTTGACGGCGAGCAGGTCTATGTCGGAACCAGGGGTGAAGCCGCAGGCTTTGAAGCACCCGCTTTGTCGCAGGAGGGTAAAATAAACATAAACAGGGCAACAGCAAAAGAGTTAATGACCCTGCCCGGTATCGGCGAGGTCAAAGCCAAACAGATCGTTGAATACCGGGATAAAAACGGTTTTTTCACCGACCCCCGGGAGCTGATGGATGTAAGGGGAATCGGTGAAAAAACCTATAGCAGTTTAGCCGATTTGATTACGATCTACTGATCGCTATTCTACCTGCCAGCAATTAAGATATTCTTCCTGTTCACAACTTAAACTGTCAATACTAATCCCCATCGATGCGAGTTTAATTGAGGCTGTTTGCTGATCGTATTCATGGGGGAGCTTTATTACTGCCTTTGGCAGCTTTTTGCCCTCTCTCAGCAGGTAGAGCATGGCCCCAAATTGCAGGGCAAAGGAAAGGTCCATGATTTCAGCCGGGTGGCCATCGCCTGCAGCCAGGTTTACCAGTCTCCCTTCTCCCAGGAGATAGATACGTCTGCCGTCTTTCATTTCATACTCGTCGATATTTAGCCGCGGTTGGCCTCTTAACTTGCCAAGTGCGGCCAAAGCCTGCTTGTCTATTTCTACATCAAAATGGCCGGCATTGCTTAAAATTGCGCCGTCTTTTAAGAGAGGGATATGCTCTTCAGCAATAATATTGCGGCAGCCCGTGGTAGTGACAAAGATGTCCCCTATTTTAGCGGCTTCTCTCATCGGCATAACGCGGAACCCTTCCACTACAGCTTCGAGAGCATGAATCGGTTCAACCTCGGTGATAACCACGTTAGCGCCCAGGCCATCTGCCCTCATTGCCACTCCGCGCCCGCACCAGCCAAAACCGGAAACGACCACAGTTTTTCCGGCAATTAACAGGTTGGTTGTTCTCATAATGCCGTCCCAGACCGATTGTCCGGTGCCGTATCGGTTGTCAAACATGTATTTACACATGGCATCGTTGACGGCGATCACCGGAAAGGTTAAGGCTCCGTCTTCTGCCATGGCTCGTAGTCGAATCAGGCCGGTGGTAGTTTCTTCGGCCCCGCCAATCACCTGATCAAGCAGATCGTGGCGCTCCGTATGCAGCATGGTAACCAGATCGCCGCCGTCATCGATGACCAGCTGCGGCCCCTGAT
>CAYGHB010000027.1:0-13139 GCA_964349375.1 uncultured Syntrophomonadaceae bacterium
ATTTTTCTGCCAGGATAAGGCCGACATCCAACCAAGATAAGGCCGACTTACTGCCATCATAAAGTCGACTTTCTGCCAAGATAAGGCCGACTTACTGCCAAGATAGGGCCGACATAAAAGGGATGTAGGAAAAAGAGCACACTCAACCCTCATTTACTGCCACGATAAGGCCGACTTTTACCAAAAAACAGGTTAAATAGCCTTTAAAATAAGGTAATACCTTAGTTTTTATTAAAAAGTAAGAGGCTTTCTTAAGTTTACTGCCACGATAAGGCCGACTTTTATGTAACCTTTAATTAAGTAAAAATCGCTATTTAATGATGAAAAAACCTTTGTTTAATGGCTTTCAGTGTCGTGGTCAACACTACTGCCGGCTCTGATTTTTTTATATTGATCGCGGATGCTGGTTGGTGCTGTTATTAATATTTTGCATTCCAGCCAGTCTCGCCACCAGCCGCGCTTTGATAAAAGATTTTCATCTATTCTTTCATATTGCCAGGATGTAATCACCATATCGCCCTGGAGACGATCAAGGGCTTCCTCTAAACGTTCGCGGGTTCTATTGGGTCGATTTTTGTCAACCTCCATATTGGCGGCGTCAAGCAGTGTTTGCACTAAAAGGCCTTCCTGAGTTCTGCCGCTGCTAATGCGCCAAATCCAGGCCAGATAGCGGGCAAGCCTTTTTTCCCATTTCTGTCGGTAAGGGTCATAGTTTAAGGCGCTTTGAGATAAAAGGGCAGTTTGGCGGCCAGGGCCAAATAAAAATTTAGCAAAAACATCACCTGGTCTAAGACGCCAGGCAAAAGCATCGGTTGTGCCGTCAGTCCTCACCTGACCAAAGCGACTTGTTAAGGCGATTGCTTTGCTTTCGCCCCGCCATTTAGAAATTTTACGTTTACCTTTAATTACTTCTACAACTTCCATTTCTTCAACAGTGACCCAGGTATAAGAGAGGACATCAATTTTTTGTTGAATTTCTTTCTTCTGGTGTTCACGGTAACCGCCGCGTCGGCCGGTACCGCTGGTTTTGGCCAATAAACCCCGGGCCCTTAAAAATTCATCGGCGGTCAGGGTAACCATGGCTTCGTAGTGTTTAGCTTCTTTCAACCACTTTGCGGTGATGATATCGAAAACATCGGCAGCGAGATCGCCTTCTTTTGATAGGTCGGTCACCTTGCTGGCCATCAGCGCCTGGAGCTCGCGTAAATCATCGCCGATGACCGGCTCGTCGCGGTCAGGCATGATATAGGCCTTGCTTTTTAAAACTTTGCTGCTTAAATCGGCAACCGGCCACTTTTCGCCTTCGGGGATTTCAAACCTGCCGGTTGAAATGCGATCCCTGAAGTTATGATAAAGCTGTGAGCTGGCAATTTCAATAAAATCTCTCGTAGAGCCATCTTCCGGCCGCTTAAGCATTAAACGCTTTTCTTTGTTTAACTCAAGCGCCTTATCCATTGCTTCAAGCATCTGCTGGTAGGTTTTGTTGGCCAACTCTTTAGAGTAGGTTTCCATGTCGATCTTGGTTTTAGAGCCTGGGATATTGAGCTCGGGGCCCTTGTCGCAGGCAGCGGCCATCTCTTCAATTTCGGGGCCTTCGCCCAGGCGCAGAATAATCTCGCTAACCAGGAAGGCCTTATCGAGCGGATCGCTATCCGGTTTGAAGTGTTCGTTGTGAGGCAAGATATTTTCATATATATCGCGGACAGCCTTAATTTTAAGGAGCTGATCGGCTTTTTGGATAAGTTGATCGCGCACAGCTTACACCGCCTTTATTCGTTTAGCTTTCGCTACTGTTACCCTGGCTTTTATAAAGAAATTCTTCAACGTCTGACTCTTTGATGCGCCATAACTTGCCGCCACCAAGCTTCATCCCTTTTAAAGTGCCGCTTCGCAGCCAGGCACGTATTGTAGCGGGTGATACATCAAGCATTTTTGCTACTGTTTCAGGGTTAAAATATTTATCCGTCAATTTTTAGTCACCCTTTGCTACTCTTTATGTTTGCGCTTTTTGCGCTAAGTGTGTTATTATTTGTTATCATAACATTTGAAATAAACTAAAACAAGATCATGTAATTCATTCTACTGTTCATATACAGGGCACCTGAAGAATGAAGGTGGGGCAGCATGACCAATACTTTTGAGCCTGTTTTCACGATCACCAACCAGATCACCGCCGGGCTGGCCCAAATTGAACGGGCACAGGGCTTCCTGGAGGCAGCGACCTTATCCGCGGCCTGGGTGCGCGAAATGGGACGCCGCGCATTAATTCTTGAAGCACACCACACCACACACATCGAAGGAACTCAACTCACCCTGGAACAGGCTGAGCAGTTGCTCGATGGCCAGCATGTCCCCGAGGCCGACCCTGACGACGTGCAAGAACTGTTGAACTACAAGAAGGCCTTCGATTTCGTCTCTGAATATCTGGAAAAAGGCGGACCGATCACAGAAGGGCTGGGCAGGGAAATTCACAAGCGGCTCGTCGAGGGGGTGCAGGGCGGAGCTGCTGCACCTGGCGAGTATAGAAAAATCCAGAATTACGTCGTAAACTCCGTCACCGGCGAAACAATCTATACGCCGCCTCCAGCGCATGAAGTGCCGATCATGATGGAGGCGCTGGTGGGCTGGCTCAACCGGGAGCAAAGCATCCATCCTGTACTGGTGAGCGGCATATCTCAATTTCAGCTCGTGCATGTTCACCCTTTCCTGGACGGCAACGGTCGAACATCCCGACTGCTCTCCACCCTGGCCCTCTACCGGGCCGGTTACGATTTCAAGCGGCTTTTCACAATCAGTGAATACTACGACCGGGATCGATCCGCTTTCTACCGTGCCATCCAACATGTGCGCGAGAACGGCATGGATCTGACCGGTTGGCTCGAATATTTTGTCGTGGGGCTGACCTCCCAGCTTGCCGAGGTTAGGGAACGCGGAGAGATGGCTATCCGCCGAGATGCGCTCACCAAAGAGTACGGGCTTTCGGATCGGCAGACAAAAGCTCTTGGACATATCCTTGAACATGGCAACCTGACTATCCAGGAATTCGAGGGCGTATGCCCAGATATTAACAGGCGCAAGCTACAACGAGAACTAAAAGCGATGATAGAACGAGGTTTAATTGTTACTGAGGGTAAAACACACCAGCTGCGCTACCGCCTGGCAGATGAGGTTTAAACTTTGTGACAGGTTTGCGACAATCTTTGCGACATGTTTACGACATCCTTTGCGACAAGCGCAAAGTTTTACCGTGCTTTTATTAAAGAGATGAAAAAATGGCCACCGTGGCTACCAATTACGATAGGAGGGACTCTTTAATAGTCACCTCACCAGGTTTGAGCCAGCCTTACAAAGCAATACGAATAATTTTAAAGATAGATCGGCAGGTAATATTATTGTTTTAAGAAGGAAAATAGTGTACAAGATATAAATATAATTAACTAATCAAAATTTTCTTCATAAGTTTAGGTAGCCTAATATTTTAAATAAGCTTTCAAAGTTTCTCAGTTTCACATAAACACACCTAAGCTTCTGTTAGCAATGAACTGTGGAGGAATAAATTTGCCCAATCATGAGATCGGTTCAGTTTGGCGGAAGTGGGATTTACATGTGCATACGCCCGCTTCAATAGTTCAGGGCTACGGTGGCGACACTGTTAAAGCATGGAATAAGTTCATCGAGGAGCTGGAGGCTTTACCGCAGGAGTTTGCAGTCCTTGGGATCAATGATTACCTTTTTATTGACGGTTACCGTAAGCTCCTCGCTGTAAAAGAAGAGGGACGGCTACAGAATATTGAGACTCTTCTACCTGTAGTCGAGTTCCGACTTAAGAAGTTCGCAGGCCATGATAAGATGCTAAGACTCAATTACCACATTATTTTTTCCGAAAATCTCGACCCTGAAATCATTGAAAACCAGTTTCTCGTGCAACTTAAAAATGACCTGAACTTATCACCCGAATATGCCTCGCTCGAGAAAGAGTGGCAAGCTGTTGTAACGAGAGATAGCCTGGAAGATTTGGGTCGCCGTATTCGTGATACAATGCCTCCAGAACAAGCCGAAAAAGTCGACGAGACGGATTTAGTGCTGGGTTTCAACAATCTTAACCTCAACGAGGACGTTCTCTGCCGCATCCTGGAAAATTCGTATCTGCGAGGTCAGTATTTGACAGCGATTGGCAAGGCAGAGTGGGATCAATATCGCTGGAATGATCACTCAATCGCTGACAAGAAAAATACCATAAACAGTGTAGACATAGTTTTCACTGCTGCTCCAGATCTCCCCGCATTTGAGCGTGGGCGACAACGCTTGGTGACAGAAGGTGTAAAAAGCACTCTATTTGACTGTAGCGATGCCCATGCTTATGTCGACTCTAACGATAAAGACCGCATAGGTAATTGTATGACTTGGGTTAAAGGTGACACGACTCTCGATGGACTAGTCCTCGCTGTAAAAGATTATCCAGAACGCGTGTTTGTTGGAACCCGGCCGCCGCTGCTTGAAGAGATCGACCGCCGACCAGCGAAGTTCATTCGTCGAGTTCTTATCGACAAACAGGCAGAATCTACTCTCGGTGGCAAGTGGTTTGACAAGGTGAATCTGCCTCTCAATCCAGAGCTTGTCGCTGTGATTGGTAACCGGGGAATGGGGAAAAGTGCGCTATTGGATTCAATTGCGCTTGCAGGCAATGCGCCTCGTCCGTCCAACGAGCTTTCATTTCTAAAACAGTTTCAGATCGCACCCTTCAACCTGGCAGACAAGTTCGAGGTTGTGCTTCAATGGTACACACCGGAACCAGAGCATCCAACGCTTTTGAGTGCAACTTTTGACAACGCTTTGCCCTCGCGTGTCCGTCACTTACCTCAGCACTTCATCGAGCAAATTTGTAATGAGGAGCACGATCAATTCATTACAGAAATCGAGCGGGTTGTCTTTTCTCATGTATCTGAAGAAGAGCGCCTAGGCTTAGATTCGCTTTCACGGCTCATTGATTTTCGGATGGAGGCAACAAAACAAGAAGCGGCGGATATCCGTTCAGAAATTAGTATACTCAATTCTCGAATTGCCGATCTCGAACATGATCTATCGCCAGCGCATTGCTCGCAAATTGGCCGCCTCTTAAAACAGAAGCTAGATGAATTGCGAGGAATGTGGGGTAAACGACCAACCGTACCTCCTATGCCAGAATCATCTGACCCAGAATTAGAAGCTATTATCGGAGAGCTAAAAGACCAAATCAAGGATTTATCTTCCGAGAAAGGCACGACTGAAAAGAGAGCCTTGGTTGCGAGAGCAGCATTGGAGTCTGCGCGGCGCATTATAGCTCTTCTCGACAAAATTGAAAGAGACATCTCGAGACTATCAGTTGAGCATTCTGATGATTTTAGTAAGCTGGGTATAACCCTTGATCAAGTTGTATCTCTTGAACTAAAGCGCGACTTGGTGCAGGGGAAGGAGCGCACATTGGTGCAAGAGCTATCTGCACTGCGAAAAGAGCTTGATGAAGACCAAGAGGGAAGTCTTTCAAGCAAATTTGTGGCAGCCATGGACGAGCTAAGGGCCGTTGAGGAAACTCTTTCAGCTCCAATGCAGGTTTATCAAGCTGCAAAGAAGGCCCGCCTTGAGTTTCGGCAGTCGATCTGTGAAGTCATAGGCACTTCTGAAACCCCGGATTCTATTAGATACCTGAAAGCCCAGCACGCAAGACTCGAAAACGATGCACCGGCGGAACTTGCCAAACTTAAATCTGAAAGAATCAACAAGGCCAAGAAGTTATTCGAGAAGCTATTCGGGCAAGTTGCCCTACTGCATGAACTTTATACCCCTGTGCGGGAATTTATTAATACATATCCGCCCTCTGACGAGGCTTTCAGGATCGACTTTACTGCATCGCTTGTGGCAGAAGGTTTCACAGAAGGCTTTTTCTCACATGTGGCGAACAACAAACGTGGCTCCTTCTATGGCGCAGAACAAGGAACTTCTCGTGCTATAAAGGTTCAGAATAATACGAATTTCAAAGATTGGGAATCAGTTGCGATATTTTTAGAGCGCATTGACGAAGCAATGCATCATGATATGCGGCCGAATGAAAACAATGCCGCAAGACAGCCATCCGAACAGCTTCGACAGGAAACAACAGTTGCCGATCTCTATGACTTTATCTACCAACTCGAGTATATTCACTATCGGCATCATCTGACCATAGGTGGCAGAACACTTGGAGAGTTGTCACCTGGCGAGAAGGGTGCGTTGCTTCTGGCTTTCTACCTCTTAGTTGATAGAAGCGAATGTCCATTGCTGATAGACCAGCCAGAGGAGAACCTAGATAACCAGAGTGTGTACAAGGTGCTAGTTCCGTTCATCAAGGAAGCCCGCAAGCGACGCCAAGTTTTACTGGTTACACATAACCCTAACATTGCTGTAGTCGCCGGTGCAGAACAAATTGTCTTCTGTGTGATGGATAAGGCTGATGAGCACAGATTGATTTACACTGCCGGTGCACTAGAGAATCCTCAAATCAACAAGCATGTACTTGATGTGCTCGAAGGAACCAGGCCAGCGTTTACCAGCCGTGACGAGACATATAGGGTATCAGCAAACCCACGACGTGTTCGTTGATATAGCTGCTAACCTTGAAATAATAGCTTATTCGCTCCAACCGCGAATCATGCCTATGTCCGCTATAAAAATAAATATGCATACATTTTGTGTTGTTGTTACAAGAAAACATCTAAATAGATATATCTGCATAAAACAGTTTTCATTAATGGCTGCTTCATCGCTTTTTCTAGACAAATAGACGTAAATTAAACTATAGTTTATAAAAGTATGGTTGGTTTTAATTTGATGTAAAAAATAGTTAGGGCGCGTTAGCATAAGGCCCCCCTTGCCATCCTGTCAGCTGTAACCGGTCGCAGCCCAGGAAGGCAATATTTAATTAGCAAAAGTTGTCCGTCTATATTAAAACAACAAACACCTAAAGGTGATATAGCGTTCTATCATAAAATAATATAAATTTCACGGTATACGTTGTCCTCGATCATGATGATCATTTTAATGATAAACGGTGTCTCGCTAATCATTTTGAAGCTCTTTCTCCAAATAATTAAGTTCATCTCTCAATTTAATCCTTAGATTTAAGGCATGCCAGTATATCTTTTCTCTTTCTTCGTCGCTTAATAATCCTTTACGCAATGAATCGGCAATAACGTTATTATCACCAATGGATGGTCTCAACATAGGTATGGTCGGTTGATTTACGTCCCGGAGAGTTGCCCCTCCAAGATAAATACACTCAAATATGCTATTCTGTGAGGTAGGTGGGTATCTTATTTGCATCATAGCAAGAATAGCTTCCGACAGCTCATTTTCAATGAACGTTACATTTATTTTTGACAATCTCTCATCAATGCTTGGGTCTGCATAATGGATAGCAATGATTTGCAGATCATTAAAAATACTAACTGAAGTTAAGATGCGCCTCGGTTCACCTCCTGGAATTATGTTGTTTTCCTTTTGACGGCCAGTCGTTATAGTATTTGTAGCATAAATCTCAAATGACAGCATCAGAAAAGCGAGTTGAACCGCGGGTAACTTTATGCCTAATAAATCAAAATCCATTTTGGCGTGTGTCATATAAATTTCAACAACATTGCAATCTCCGGGATTTATTACCCGATGATAAGCCTTGGGATTATATTGCCTAGCGCTTGCTTTTGTGGGTATTTCCATCTTTAAAATTGGTATTGGGAACAACTGGTTGACATCTGGTATTTGAATCCTACTTAACGGTAAGCGCCGATAAGTATTTTCAGTTTTATGCTTAAGATGAATTGTTAAAGGTTTTGCATTTACACCTCTATGGTAGGTAACTTCCAGCTGGTTTGAGTTTTCTAAATCCCACTTTATTGGTTCTTCGGAAAACAACTTGTAACATATCACATCGAATTCATTCTCTAAAAAATCCATTTTTAACTCATACACCCCATCAAGAGGTTTGAAGGGTATAATTCGGCATATATCTTTACCACCTTTTACAAGAGCAATTTTAGAAGCAAATTCCTTGGCCATTGCCAACACCTTCTATAAATATTTTCATAATATACTTATTTAGTATTACGGATTATGCATAATCAAGGGCCGATATATAAAGCTGCATTGATAATCATGATAAACACAAGTCCGAACCATCATGTCAATAATTCTGAAAATATCAGTGCTAAAAGAACCACATATTTTGAATGGCCCCTTTATACAAAAAATTCAAGGCTATTTGCTGCAAGGTGGTGTTTCTTAAATGCTATCGACGCTGTTACCTGGGCAACCTATTCGCCGCCTTCTTTAAAAACATATTCCATATAAAAGACTTACAGCTGCCCCGACAATTTGATAATGAGAGAGGCCCGCTTCCTTGGCCAACAAATCTATCTTCTCCAGGCGGCGCATGGCGCCGCTTGTAAAGCAACAGCCCTTGCGCTTGCTGATTGAGCAGGTATAATACCTGGGCCCAGCTGAGTTTGCGAAAACGTTTTTGCATACGTTTGCGCAAACGTATGTAATTACTTAAACGTTTAAGTTTGTGGTTGCGTATTTGAAGAAGCAAAGGCTGCGCCGGGGTGAAACTCCTGGCAGTGTGAATAGAGATGAGATGGTGATCTGCTGCCAAAATATTTATGGTGAATGGCAAAGGTAAGCTATAAGAGGTGGCATGCGAAATGTTTGAAGCAGCCTTATTTTATTAGGTTGTTTCGTTTTCAATTATGCTCATGAAAACCTCCACCACTTCGGGGTCGAAGTGCTTGCCGCTTCCTTCACGGATGTGTTTTAACGTCTCCTCTTTACTCCAGGCTTTACGGTAGGGGCGATCGCTGGTCAGGGCGTCGTAAACATCAACCACGGCAAAGATGCGCGCCGCCAGCGGTATGGCCTTGCCTTTTAATCCCCTGGGATAACCACTGCCGTCGAATTTTTCATGGTGGCAGTAGGGGATATCTAAGGCGGGCTTGAGGTAATCAATCGGGGCAAGCATGCTGTAGGCGTAGACCGGGTGCTGTTTCATGATCACCCACTCTTCGTCGGTCAGCTTGCCGGGCTTCAGCAGGATTGAGTCGGAGATGCCCATCTTGCCGATATCATGCAGCAGGGCCCCGCGGCGCAGATGGGCCAGATCCTCATCTTTAATGTTCATCTGCTTGGCAATTGCAACAGTCGTTTCGGTCACACGCCGACTGTGTTCTTCCGTATCTACGTCTTTTAGATCTAAAGCTTGAGCCCAGCCTTCAATCGTGGCATCATAGGCCTGGAATAGTTCAAAGTTGGTGCGCTCCATGTTATGGAACAGCTCTGCGTTCTCAATAGCGAGAGCTGTCTGGCCGGCCAGGGCTTCTAAAAATCCCAGCCACTCCCCGTCTGAATGCAAGCGTTCCCGGTGAAAGATTTCCAGCACACCCTGGACAAGCCCCTTGGCAATCAAAGGAACAGCAAAATAGGACATGAACCCTTCCTGCTCAAATGGTGGCCCTTGATACTTGTCCGCTTCAACCTTTTTTAAGTCTGATACATGGATCGATTCCCGACTCATTGCGGCGCGACCGGCAAACCCTTCGCCCAGACGCAGGTTTAATTCTGCCGGGTTTGAATGGTTAAAGCCACGCCAGGCCGCATACTTTAAGCTTCCAGTGTGCGGTTCAAGACGAATTATGGCGGCGGCATCTGTTTTTAGCAAACCGGTTATTTCATCAAGAATAACGTTAAATGTAACCCGTAGATCCAGGCTGGCGGTAATGGCCATGTCAATATTGCGCAGGGTCTGCACCTGCCGGAGACGGCTAGCGGTTTCCGCGTACAGGCTGAGACGGTGCACGGCTGTTCCGGCCATCTCGGCGAGAGAAGTAAGCAGTTTTACCTCTTCCGGGGTAACTTCCCGCGGCAAAGCCATGGCGACATAAAAGGCCCCTACCGTCTCGCGGGCAAGCTTGATCGGAATACAAGCGCCGCCCCAGTTCTTCGGCACTTTTTCCGCATATTTCATTAAAGGGTCGCTTGCAAACTCCCGGGAGATATGAGCCTTTCCCGAGGCGAAAACTTTGCCACCAATTCCTTCCCCGGGTTTCAGCATGGCTCCTTCCAGTTGGCAGAACCAGCCGCGGGTGGTCTCAAAGCGCAGCTCGCCGCTCGAGCTGTGGAAAAGACAGATGGCGCCGGCTTCCGTATTAAGGGCGGCGAGAGCTTCATCCAGCAACATAGTCAGCATCTCGTCCAGATTATCTGCCGAGCGCAGCGTTGACGATACTGTGTACAGGGCTTCCAGTTCACCAAGCCGCCGGCGCAGCACTTCCTCTGCCTGCTTGCGGTCGGTGATATCTACAAACGATTCTACAAGACAATCTTTTCCACCTAATTGTGTCCGAATAACTGATTTTAAGACGGGAAGATGAGTCCCCTGTGCCGTGATCAGGGTTCGCTCGGAAGAGAAATCGACCGCTTGCCCAAGGTCTGTAATCGGGCAGCGTCCCTGCTCTGTCGGGCAAATATACTGATGACAAACTTTACCAAGAACTGCCTCTTCCGGCGCATTGAACATGGCCAGGGCTTTTGGGTTGGCATCGATAATTTCGTGTGTGCCGGCATCGATAATCACTACACCCATTTCGAGCGAGTTCAATATTTTTTTCATGCGCACTTCATTATTTCGCAGTTCTTCGTTTACCCGGACCAGCTCACCGGTCCGCTCCTGAACCTGGCGCTCCAATTTTTCATTCAACCCGCTCAGAGCTTCTTCATATTCCTTACGTTTAGCGATATCGCGGGCTATACTCAAAACGGCTTTTTTGCCGCCATACTCAATAATGGCAGCACTTATTTCGACAGGAATAACCGTACCGTCTATGGTTACATCGGCTGATTCGAAAACCAGATGGCCCGATTTTAAGAGGTTCTTCACGCGGCCGGGGATCAGTCCGGAATACTCAGAAGATACAAAGTCTTTCAGGGACATGCTTAATAGCTCTTCACGGCTGTAACCGAGCCGCTCACAGATTATTTTATTAACCTCGGCTATTTTTCCCTCAAGATCATGAAGGTAAATTAAATCATTGCTGTTCTCAAATATTTCTTTAAATTTATGCTCGCTTTCAACGAGGGCTTCTTCCGTCTCTCTGCGCTCCAGAATTCCGGCCAGGGTGTCGGCAACGGCGATAAGAAAGTCTTCTTCTTTTTTGTCGTAACGGTGGCCGTCGTGTAGGTACAGATTAAGCACCCCGTAGACTTTCTGCGAAGCTTTAATCGGCACACAGTAATGGCCGTGGGGTTCCATCCCCTCAAAGGATATCTCGTGGCGTTCATCAAGCGATGAGGCAAATTGAACTTCCCCGCTCAGGACCGCTTTTCCACACAGGCACCGGCCCAGGGGAAGCCCGGCGCACGCTTTTTGAACCGGCTCTTCCAGGCCTCTTTGCGCCTTCATCACCAGCTGATCGTTTTCAAGTAGAAAGACAGCGCCTCTTTTTTTGAAGACAAGCCAGGAGATCGCTAAAATGAGCTCGAGTGCTTCTTTAAGCAGCTCCGGCAGGGGGATGTTTTGCAGGGCGAGAGAAAGCAGCCGGTTGAGCGCTTCCGCTCTGTCCCGGGAGCGCCTTAGCTCTTCTTCGATCCCGGGATTTTTCTGGTTACTGTTTGCCGTATTTTTGCTTTGCGCTTTCTTTGACATTCAAACACCGTCCTCTTGCACGTTCTGTTCGCTTAAGGAATCTTTCGTATCCCCGACATTGGTTTGTGGTTTTACCGAAACAAATCAGTTCGTTTCAGTTTCCTCGTCGGCAGGAACATCATTTAGCGGTAAAGGTGGACATTCAGTTAAATCATGGTTGCATTTTGGACAAGCCCAGTGCCCCTCAACATCTGCTGAATATGAATATTTCCCACAAGAGGGACATAATTTGCAGTGCATAACATTAAACCTCCGATTTGCCCTAAAATTTAAATCCACCTGAACCGGGGCCGATTCAACAAAACTAACGATCATCTCATTGTTGATCCGCATTAGATTTTCAACAGGCGGGCAAATATATGCAAATAAATTCTAAATATTTTACACAGTTATAATAACATTTATTCGGATATGTGGCAAAAATCAAGGCCACTCCTATCTGCAAATAGTGTAATCAGTCTTAGGTGGCCTGGTTTGTTTAATCGTAATTTATGTTTGGCAGGTGTATAATTAACAAGATAAATTTAACACTCAAAACTTGGCCATTTGGGAATTAAAGAAGCTCCTTATTGCGGTGCTTTTATTTTTGGTTCTTGTAAATAAAATATTGAACCATTATTTTTACAGTGTTACAATACTGTTAGAAAAGGGTGACATTTATAAATTTTGCTTACAAAAGAGTGAGCACCGAGAAGCAGGATTTGCGCCGCCAGGAAGAAGCCTTTAAAGGTATTCAAGTCGATCGGGAGTTCTGCGACAAGCTCTCCGGTAGCCATGCCGACCGGCCGCAGCTGAACAAGCTGAGGCTCGAGGCAAGAGAGGGGGACAGCGTCTACGTTGAAAGCATCTCCCGCCTGGGGCGCAACGTCGATGACCTGCGCCTGATCGTGCAGGAGTTTAAAGCCAAGGACATCACTGTCCACTTCATCAAAGAGGGCTTTAACACCGGCAACGGGAACAACATGTTTAAGTTTATGCTGACCATCTTAGGCGCCGTGGCCGAGATGGAGCGCGAGCTGACCGTGGAGCGGATTCGCGAGGGCATGGCCAAGGCGAAAAGATACGGAACCAGATCCGGCAGGCCGATCGGCCGACCACCGCGCGAAATACCGGCCAGCTTTAAGAAGTATTATCCGATGTGGAAAGATAAAGATATTAGCACTACTGATTTCGCGAAGGTGTTAGGGGTCAGCAGGCCGACGTTGTATAAATATATTGAGGAGCATGAGGCGGAGGTCAAGGTTTAGGGATTGAAACATAACATTAGGACAAATATGCATAGAGCCCTGGGTTAAAGTTTACGAGCGAGATTTTTATAAACGGGAGTTTTTAATAATGTCCGGTCAGGATAAAGAACACAGACAAATCGAATACCGGCCGCAGGCTTTTGCCCGTCACCAAATTGTTACCGGTGAAGATGGTAATCCGATCGATT
>CAYGHB010000028.1:0-12408 GCA_964349375.1 uncultured Syntrophomonadaceae bacterium
CTCTGCCCTCTGAACCATGGCAGCTTGAAAAAACCCTGGATCGGGCCTGGGAAAAGGTTATTAGTAACACAGAGCAACCTATTGGTCAGCTGGAAAGTAAGATAGTGGCTAACAGCTCTTCACAGGGCGATTTTGATTTTGCGGCACGCCCATGGGCCAGGGTCCTGAGCGATTTTTCCAGGACCGTAAGCAATCAGCTGAATCGTGATAAATTTTTAAATCTTTTTATCTATGCTGTAAAAGAGTTGATTCCGGTAGGCAAGTTGGTCGTCCTAATAAAGGATGAAGCAAGCGGCGATTTTTTGATTGCTGCACAACAAGGTCTTGACCCTGATCTTGGCAGGAAGTTAAGGTTAAATGCCACCGGTGGTATTTTTGCCTGGCTGGCGGCAGAAGGGCAAATCCTAAAAAGTTTTGCTTGCTCTGATTTGGGAAGCCCTGAGATTAATGCGGAAGTTATCCAGGAAATGAAGCTTCTGCAGGCTTCGGTTTGTGTGCCCCTTTTCGCCCAGGGCAATATGAAGGGCGCGTTATGCCTCGGTTCAAAAATAACCGGCACACCTTTTTATGAAAGAGAACTGGAGCTGCTCTATTCTGTGTGCGGTAATATTGCCATAGCACTCGATGATCTAAGCCTCCATGAGCGCCTGGTCAATCAGAAAATATATATTGAAAGTATTCTGCAGCGGATGAACAGTGGGGTTGTGGCCATTGATCATTCTCAAAAGATAACCACCTTTAACCAGCGGGCAGGAGAAATATTGAATAAGAGCCCTAATGAATTAATCAACAGGGACTTAAGAGCTTTGGCCAGTCCTCTGGGTGATATGCTTTACGAAACTCTGCTTAGAGGTAAAGAGTACCATAAAAGATACCTTGAACTGGCTGAAACAAAAATCCCCCTGGAAATAAGTACTTACTGTATGATGAACCATGCTAATGAAGTGCTCGGCAGCGTAATGATTATCGATGATATAACTGCACGAAAAATTGCAGAAGCAGAAAGGAATAAGGCGGAACAAATTACCGTTTTAAACCGTTTTGTTAGCCAGTTGACCCACGAAATTAAAAATCCCATGGTGGCGATCCAGACTTTTGCCGAGCTTCTGCCTGAGAAGTTCGAAGATGAAGATTTCCGGGCTGTTTTTTCCCAGACGGTCAGACAGGAAGTGAAGCGGATCAATGAGTTGGTAGATCAACTGATTGCCTTTTCAACTCCTTTGAACTATAAATATCAGCTTACCGATATCCACAGTGTTATAGATCAGGCAGTTTATCTGATTGAAGAGCAGGGTGGAGAACTTAACGGTTTAATCAGGGAAAATATCAGTGAAGAATTCCCGCTGATTAAAGTTGACTCTATTAGTATGGCCAAAGCGATATCATATATTATAAATTTCCTTTGGCAAGGCATACCGGACAAAGATCAAGAGATCTCAATTATTACAAATTTGCGCGAAGGAGTTAGCCCTGCAGATCAGATCCAGATTATTATCACAGATAACAAGACCAGGATTGATTTTGACAACCCCGAAAAGATTTTCAGTCCTTTAGAGATTAGCCCTGAGAATACTATATCAATCGGCCTTCCTGTAAGCCGAAAAATCATTGAAGAACACGGGGGGACTCTGCATGTGCTTCAGACAAATAACAGCCCATTGAAGTTTGGCATTAGTCTGCCGGTAGGTCAGTCATGAGCATTATTTTAAGGAGATTACCTTAATCATGTTGGAAAAACCGCAAATCCTGATTGTTGATGATGAGTTAGGCCCCAGGGAGTCGCTGCGTATGATTCTGAGGGATGATTATGGAGTCGAAACAGCAGGCAACGGTAAAGAGGCCATATCTTTAATTGATAATAATGAATTTGATCTGGTCATTTTAGATATCCGCATGCCGGAGATGAATGGGATAGATCTGCTTAAAGTAATCAGGGAAAAAACTCCGGAAACGGAAGTGATTATGGTTACAGCTTACGCTTCTGTAGATACGGCTACTGAAGCGTTACGCCTCGGTGCGGTTGATTACCTGAATAAACCCTTTGAAGTATCACACGTCAGGAGCGTTGTTAAAAAAGGCCTGAATAAGCGTTATCAATCAAGAGAAGTTGGCAGAAAGCTGGATGAATTGCAGCTTGCCAAGCTCAGCCTGGAAGAAGAGATTAAATATACTAAAAGCAGTATTCAAAGTCATTACCGGGAAACGATCGACTCCCTGGTTGCTGCAGTTGATGCCAAGGATTCTTACACAAAAGGCCACCAGGAAAGAGTTGCCGATCTGGCTAAAAAAATTGGAGAGAGTATGAACCTTACCGCCGGAGAGCTGGAGGCGATTTGTCAGGCCGCGATGCTTCATGATTTGGGGAAAATCGGGGTTGAGGAGAATATCCTGAGAAAAGAAAGCAAACTGAATGACAAAGAATATGAAGTAGTAAAAAAACACCCGATAATCGGGGCAGACATTATATCTCCTGCTACATTTTTAAAAGAGATAATCCCACTAGTGCTCTATCACCATGAAAGATATGACGGGAAAGGTTATCCTGAGGGGTTGAAAGGAGATCAGATTCCTATTGGAGCAAGGGTGATTGCTGTAGCGGATGCCATAGACGCTATGCTGTGGGAGAGGCCCTATGCTGCTTCTAAGAGTGTTACAGAGGTTGAACAAGAGTTGAGAGGAGGAGTGGGTGGTCAGTTTGATCCGGATATTGTAGCGGTAATCCTTGAAAATAAGTTGCTCACTAGGACCGCTATTTGTTATAGCAAATAAACAACTTGCAGTAACATCGGCGAGAGCTCTTTTCAGATCGATTCCTCTTTCATTGAAAAGTGAGCCTTTGCTAAGTGTAGTCACCGCCACGATCTTAAAGCTAACCTTCAAATTCTTCGCCCAATCTTTCTCTTTTTCGATCAGGATTCGAGCCAGCTCCTGGCCCACATTGCCGAAGCCGATTAAACCAAGTTTAATCATTTTGGTCATCTTCTATTCACCCTTTCTTCTGTAAATTATATCATTCCGATACACGATTATTCTGATAATGCAGCTTTGATAAAAAAGAGTCTGGGGCAAGATCCGGAAACAATCCTGAAAGTGTTATAATATGGAAAAGAAGAGTAGAATCATACCTAAGTAGGAATGGCAATTCAGCCCAGGGGACCTTATTTTTAATCTGCCTTGCCGTTAAAGTTAAGTAGAAGGTGGCGAAAAGGTTCAAGCCGCCAAACTTGATTAAGAAGGGAATAATGAAAATGAAACGTCAAATCTGGGGTGTGGTTTTACTGCTGCTTGGGGTCATGGTCCTGCTGCAGGTAATCGGGGTCTACAACTTTGGCCTTGCTTTTTGGCCGGTTGTGCTCTTACTGCTTGGGGTGCTGATCATCTGGGAGAGCCTCAGCTTCGGCTGGACATCCTGGGTAATTCTCGGCCTGGGACTCTGGGTTGGGGCTATCGGTCTGTTTGGCATTCTTAAGAATGCCGAAGTCCTTGCCATTGGCGGTGGTGAGATCGTCCGTTATGGCTGGCCTCTGATCCTGGTGGCAATCGGCTTGTCGATCTTATTAGGTGATCGCTTTAAGGGCAAACATTCCTGCTGGTCTGGAAAGGATTCTAAAAATGAAGGCTGGAAAAGGTGCTCAAAACTAAGTCATATCGGAGATCTATACCACGGCCGATCGCCATGGATCCTGGACAGTGACCAGGAATTTCACCACGGCATTGGCGATGTGGTGATCGATTTAACCACAGCAGATATCAGACCGGGTTTGCATAAAATACTGGTCAAGGTCGGTATGGGTGAGGTTACAGTCAGGGTGCCGGGTGGTGTAAATTTGGATATTAGCGCTACGGTCAGGATTGGTGAGCTGCGCCTCTTTGAAGATGAGCGCACCGGTATTTCAGGCCTTGATCTAAGGAGAGTTGTCGAAGTGGATGGAGCGGAGGCGACTGTACAGCTTGAAGCGATATTAGGCGTTGGCGAGATGGAGATCCTTTATCTGCCGGCGATAGCAGGGGTTGTTAAATGAGCGCGGAACGCAGTTTTGGCTTGCAGTGGCGTCTGGCGGCGATCTGTCTCGCTGCCGGCGCCATTAGTGCACCGGTTACTTTAATTGTCTATTTTGCAGCCGGCTATCTTGAGCTGCCGCAGCAAATTGTAATAGCTGTTGCCCTGTTTAGCGGATTACTTATCGGTTTATTGGCGGCAATTGTTGGTTCCCTGATTGCCCGCTTGGTTAAACTTCGCCTCTGGGAAGCAGGTCGAATGGCTGGACGCATTGCTCGCGGTGATTATCAGGCCAGGGTGGAAATAGGGCCTGACGATGAAGTTGGCTGGCTGGAAGCACAGCTTAACCTGATGGCAGTTCAGCTGGAAGAGGCTGTCGGCGCTTTGAAAACCCTGGCTGAAAGGAATCTGCTCCTTTCTGAAGAAGCGGGGCGAGGCGCGGCGCTTGAAGAGAGAATGCGGTTGGCCCGTGATCTTCATGATACCGTAAACCAGCAGCTTTTTGTCCTGGCGATGAGAACTGCAGCCTTAAGGAAAAAAATTGAGGATAACGTTGAAAATAGTGAGGTATTGGTTAAGGAGAGTGAAACCCTGGAGCTGATTGCACGCCAGGCACACGGTCAGATCCGGGAGCTGATTATGCAGCTCAGACCGGTCAGTTTGGATAGAGAGGGCCTGGGAAAGGCTCTTCAGGAGTATGTCACAAAAGTAGCCGAACGGGAAGGCTGGGACTTAATCGATCAGATCGACACAGCCCTTAATCTCAGCGGCGAACAGGCAGAAGGTCTCTTCCGGATTGCCCAGGAAGCGCTGAACAATATCAGCAAACATGCCCGGGCCAGGAGAGTCGAAATCTTTCTGCTGAAAGAAGCCGATCTCGTCAGGATGCAGGTAGGCGATAACGGCATCGGCTTTGACCCCCATGCTCCGGCCAATATGTCTGCTGTTGGCCTTTCCGGAATCAGGGAAAGAGCTGCCGCGATCGGTGGTCAGGTGAAAATCGACAGCACACCCGGCCGGGGAACCAAACTAAAGGTAACACTGTCCATAGCTGAAAAAGGAAGTGACAGACAATGATAACAGTTCTGCTGGTAGATGATCATAGCCTGGTCCGTGAGGGCTTAAAAATATTTCTTGAAACAGAGCCGGATTTACAAGTGATCGGGGAAGCGGCAGATGGCGACGAGGCAGCAGCGCAGGCCGGACGCTTAAAACCTGATGTGATATTGATGGATCTTTTAATGCCTGGTGTTGACGGGGTGGAGGGTACCAGAAGATGCCTAAAAGAAAGCCCGCGATCGAGAGTGATTGTTTTAACCAGTAAGGTGGAAGACGATTTGGTTCTGCCGGCAATCAGGGCCGGGGCGCTTTCATACCTGTTGAAAGATGTTGCTGCTGCGCAACTGGCGGAAACAATTCGCAGCGCCGCCTTAGGTAATCCGACCTTGCATCCCCTGGCCGCAGCGAAAATGCTGCAGGAAGTGGGCGGTAATCATAACAGCGCTGGCGCCATAGACCAGATCAGCCCGCGTGAGCTGGAAGTTTTAGAGCTGATCTCCCGCGGCCTGGGCAATAAAGCAATCGGGGCGCAGCTATTTATCAGTGAACGTACTGTTAAAACTCATGTTACCCACCTGCTTGAAAAACTGAACCTGCGCGATCGTACCCAGCTGGCGATTTACGCTCTCCAGAATAAACTTTTCGATAGCTGAAAGCGCTGTTAACGTGGTGCGGTTTTTAAACCGGGATGCTATAATCTACGAAGATCCAATCAGCTTGAAAGTAATGACGCTCATACAACATGACAGTTGGTTAAAAAACATAAAAAAGAGGTCTTATAAACGATGCGAGAAAAAAAGGGGGATTCTGTATTGGGGTCCTGGGTCAAGCAAATTGCCCTGATCGTTGTTGTTACAGTGGCAGTTAGTGTTCTGGTGATACAAACCTTTGATATTAACGATAGATCGATGGAGCCGACTTTTGGCCGGCAGGGCAATCGGGTGCTGGTCTTTCTTACTCCCTATCTCCTGGGGGCTACTCCTGATCATGGCGATCTGGTTATTATTGACAGCAGGGTCGAACGGCAGCGCACCATAACGGATCGTTTTATTGAAAGCCCCCTGCCGGCACTTTTCATTCAACGGGAAAGAGATCATATGTGGGTAAAGAGGGTAGTCGGTCTTCCCGGCGACAGCCTCGAATTTATCATGGGTAGTGTTTATCGCAACGGTGAACTGCTTAATGAGGACTATATCAAGAGTAAGATAGCCGGCGAGCATGATCCGGTAGTCGTTCCGGATGGCTATGTTTATGTCCTCGGAGACAATCGCAATCACAGCAGTGACAGCAGGCAAATCGGCCCGGTACCGCTGGCGAATATCCAGGGCCGCGTTATCTTACGCTTCCTTCCCTTGTCAGAGATAACTGCTTATTAATAAAGTGTACCGCATTTGACTCCCGGTGTTGAGCTATGATTGAGGCAGTTTTAAGGAGCTGGTTTGGGTGGGAAGGAAAAGAAGGAAAAAAAGAAAAGGCTCTTTATTTAAGAAGCTGCTTCTTTTATTGTTTATACTATCCTTCATCACTCTGCTGCTGATCGGCTTTTTACCGGAAAGCTTTTTTACCGGTAAACCGGTCGTTTCCTCGGCCGAGAGGGTTAATTATCTTAAGGGCAGCACCTTCAACGTCCTGCTACTTGGCTTTGACCGGTCGGCAGATCGGGAGCAGCAAATGAGCCTTTTTCGACCCGATACGATCATGATAGCAGCTGTTGATTTTGCTGCTAAAAAGGTATCGCTGGCCTCTATTCCGCGGGACAGTAATGTAAAAATCAGTGGCTCTGATACCTATGATAAGATAAACCACTCTTATATGTATGGCTATAGCCGTAAGGCTGAAGGAGAGGATCGCCACCAGGGTGGGGTTGAAACGGTGATCAGGACAGTTGAAGATTTCTTAGGTGGTATTCCGATTCATGCTTACCTCATTGTTGATATGGATGGAGCAAGGGAGATCGTAGATGCTGTCGGAGGCGTAGTGGTTAACGTTGAAAAGGATGTCCGGTCCAACTACGGCAGGGGTGATATCCTGGTTGCAGCCGGTAGCCAGCGTCTTGATGGGGCGGCATTTATGCAGTATGTGCGCAGCAGGGCTGATAACCTGGGCGGAGAACGGGGAAGGACCGAGAGGCAGCAGAAAGTGCTTGTTGCCCTCTTCAGCCAGCTGCTCTCACCTAAGGGTCTAATATCAATACCTTCTTTTTATAGGGCAGTTGACAGCAATCTAGAAACCTCATTAAATACCATGCAGGTAGTGGCCCTCGGACTCTTTGGATTCCGACTTAACTACGATAAAATAGAGGGCTATGTTTTTGCCGGCGAAGGGAAACTTTCAAACAGGGATGGGCGTAATATTTATTATCTCGTCATTGACGAAGAGTATCGTCTTGATATTATCGGGCGGGTTTTTAACCTAAAAGTGGAGCGGCTCAGCCAGCCTTATCTACCTGGTCCGGTTGCCCCCGAGCCTTCACCCGAGGAGGAGCCTGAGTTTATTCCGGAGCCAATTCCCGAGGAGCAGCCTCAGCCTTTGCCTGATCCCGAGTCGGAACCTGCGCCGGAAACAGAGCCGGAATTGCCTCCGGATCCGGAAGAAGCTCCGTCTGTCGAAGATGAGACGGTGGGAGAAGAATGATTAGATAAGGACGCCACAGGGGGTTAGTTATGCAGGAACAGATATTTGAGCGGATCAGCAGGGAAACAGGGATAGCTGTAAAGAAAATCAGCCAGAGCGCCGTGCTGCTGGATGAGGGTAACACGGTGCCTTTTATTGCCCGTTATCGCAAAGAGATGACCGGCGGGCTTACTGATGAAGAGTTGCGCCTGCTGCAGGAAAAAATAACCCAGTATCGCAATCTCGAAGAACGACGGATCGATGTGGTTCGCCTAATCGGTGAACAGGGATTTTTGACCCCGGAATTAGAGGTAAAGCTTGAAGCGGCAGCCACAGTTACCGAACTTGATGACCTCTACAGGCCATTTAGGCCCAAAAAGAAGACCAGGGCTTCGGTGGCCCGGGAAAAGGGTCTGGAGCCGCTCGCTCAACTTATCCTTGCCGGCCGGATCGATCCACGCCTGGAAGCTGAAAAGTACATTAACAGTGATCAGGGGCTGCTCTCAGTAGAAGATGTTTTACAAGGCGCATCAGATATTATCGCTGAAATGATCTCTGACGATGCGGAGGTGCGCAAAGCCCTGCGCAAGCTTTACCAGAAAACGGCGTCGGTTGAGGTCAGGAAAAAAGCGAAGGTTGATGATAAAACATACGATGATTACAGCGAATACAGTGAACCGCTGGCTAAAATAAAGGATCACCGGGTCCTGGCTATTAACCGCGGAATTAAAGAAAAAGCGCTTGATTTAAAGCTGCAGGTGGAAGAGGAATTAGCTCTCAAGATTATTTGTTTGGCTTTCATTCAAGAGGATTGTAATGAAACTTGTGCAGGCCTGATAGTCGGGACAGCCGCAGATAGTTTGAAACGACTGGTGCACCCGGCGCTTGAAAGAGAACTGTGGCAGGCCCTGTTGGAGAAAGCAGTTGCGGGCGCGCTCACGGTTTTCCGGGCCAACCTTAAAAAACGTCTGCTGGTTCCTCCTGTTCGCAACAGGCGGGTGCTTGGCTGGGATCCCGGTTTTCGCACCGGCTGTAAACTGGCAGCTGTTTCGGAAACAGGAAGCTTGCTCGAAACCGCGGCGGTTTTCCCTACGGCTCCGCGCAACGACCAGGAGGGTGCTAAGAAAAGGCTGGTAGAAATGATTGACAAGCATCAGTTAGACTGTATTGCCATTGGTAACGGCACAGCATCCCGCGAAAGCGAAGCTTTTGTATCCTCCCTGATCAAGGAAGAGAGGCCGGTTGTTGAATACACAATAGTAAACGAAGCGGGAGCCAGTGTTTATTCTGCTTCGATAGAAGCCCGCAGGGAGTTTCCCTCTCTCGATGTGGCGGAGCGCAGCGCAGTTTCGATTGCGCGCCGGCTTCAGGATCCTCTGGCCGAACTGGTGAAAATAGATCCGAAAGCAATAGGAGTAGGTCAGTACCAGCATGATATGCCGGCGAAAGAGCTGGACAGCTCACTATCAGGCACCGTGGAGGATTGTGTGAACAGTGTCGGGGTGGATTTAAACAGCTCTTCGGCAGCGTTGCTCTCCTATGTAGCCGGCATTAACGGCACTGTTGCCGAACGGATTGTCGATTACCGGGACCGGAACGGATCATTTGGTTCCCGTGCCGAACTGCTTAGCATTACCGGATTGGGGCCGAAAGTTTTTAAGCAGTGTGCCGGTTTTTTGCGCCTGCCTGAAAGCCCGGAATACCTCGAGCGCAGTGCGGTTCATCCCGAATCCTATGAGCTGGCCAAAAAAATGATGGATAAGCTTAATTTAGAGCCCGAAGACCTTGATTCAACGAAGAATATTGCTGCTCCCATAGACGAACTTGTGGCTGAAATGGCGGCTGCTTTTAGCGCCGGGGAACCTACCGTTCGCGATATCCTGGAGGAATTTAGGAAACCGGGCCGCGATCCAAGAGAGGATTTGCCCAAACCGGTTTTTATAAAAACGGTAACTGCGCTTGAGGACCTCGAACCGGGAATGGTCATGATGGGTATTGTCCGTAATATTGTTGACTTTGGAGCTTTTATTGATCTAGGGGTCCATCAGGACGGGCTGGTACATATTTCTGAAATTGCCGATCGCTTCATCAAACACCCGCTTGATGTGTTGCAGATAGAAGAAACTGTAAACGTTAAGATTCTATCAATCGACCGCGAAAGGAACCGCATCTCCCTCTCCATCAAACAGGCAAAAGTCGAAAGCGACATGACGAGTTGAGCAAGTTATTTAATAATAGTTTGTAATCTCCGAAGGGATCGCTTAAAATAATAGTTGAAATTATCTGTTTATATTAGGCTACCCAATGGTCAATCTTATGTGACAGGAGAGAACCGCGATGTTTTTAATCCTTGCTCTAAACCCGGGATCAACTTCTACCAAGATCGGTTATTTTGAAAATGATCAATGGATCATTAAAGAAACTCTGCGTCATACTGAAGAAGAAACCTCATCAGGACTGGATCGCGAGGCGCAGGCTGCTTTTCGCCGGTCGGCGATCTTGAAATTCCTCGGGGAAAACAACATAGATCTTAAAAAACTGTCAGCTATCGTAGTGCGCGGCGGGCTACTTAAACCTCTAAAATCGGGCACTTACCTGGTTGATGATCACGTTTATGCTGATCTTTACTCGGCCAAGTACGGATGGCACGCTTCCAATCTTGGCTCGATCATTGCGTTACCGCTGGCGCAAGAACTGGAGGTTCCTCTCTACACTGTTGATCCTGTCACCGTTGATGAGTTAGAGGCGGAGGCGCGTTATTCGGGTCTGAAAGGTGTTCCCCGTCTCAGCATGTCGCACGCCCTGAATATGAAAGCGATGGCCAGGCAAGCCGCAAAACTTGCCGGCAGACGTTACGAGGATATGAATATGATTGTGGTCCACCTTGGTAGCGGGATATCGGTATCGGCACACCGGCGCGGCAAGATGGTCGATGTTAATAACGCCAATGAGGAAGGGCCATTTTCCCTGGAGCGGTGTGGAACCCTGCCCGCTTTAGGCTTGGTTCGTCTCTGTTTTGATGGCACAAAAAGCCAAGATGAGGTAATTCGCCTGCTCACCGGTCAGGGCGGAATATTTTCCTATCTTGGAACAAAAGATTTTGTCAGTGTTGAGCAGCGGATTAAGGATGGTGACCAAGAAGCACTAGAGGTTGTTTCGGCTATGGCCTACCAGGTGGCAAAGGAAATCGGGGCTATGTCAGCGGTATTAACAGGCAAGGTGGACTGCATCGTGCTTACCGGTGGGATGGCAAATGCGGAAACCCTGGTGGATCTGATAAGTGAACGAATATCTTTTATTGCCCCGGTGCAGGTATTGGCCGGGGAAGAGGAGCTTGAGGCCCTCGCTACAGGAGCGCTGCGAGTTTTAAGAGGAGAGACTAAAGCCCTAAAGTATTAGCGATTATTTGTGAGAGACAGTGCTTATCGGTAAAAAGGGGAGGGTTTAGTAAGGTGTCATTTGAAAACTTTTACCAGGTGATTGCTGCGGTTAAAGAACTGCCGCCCTGCCGCCTTTGTGTCGCCGCGGCGGCAGAAGAAGCGGTGCTGGAAGCGGTCAGAGATAGTCGTAAGGAAGGTCTGGTCGATTTTATTCTCATTGGTCCGGAAGAACGGATCTGGCGGCAGGCAATGACTGTCAGCCTGAACCTGCAGGGCATCGAGGTGATTGATGAACCCGATCCTATTCAGGCTACCCACAGGGCAGTGAGGGAAGTTGCTGCCGGTAGAGCGGATATCCTGATGAAGGGCATGGTTAACAGCTCCGACTTCTTAAGAGCGGTGCTTAACCCGGAAGGCGGAATGCGGAGGAACCGGATCTTAAGCCACCTGGCTATTTACGAGGTGCCCGGTTATTATCGCCTGATTTACATGACCGACGGGGGTCTGAACGTTAGCCCCAACCTTGAACAGAAAAAAGCAATTACTCAGAACGCCGTTGAATTCCTGCAGGCGTTAGGTATTGATCAGCCGAAAGTGGCATTCTTAACAGCCAACGAAAAAGTCGATCCCAAAATGCCCTCAACTGTTGATGCCCAGGCTTTAAAAGAGATGGCTCCGCAGGCCTTTCCGGGGGCGATCGTCGACGGTCCCACTCCTCTTGATATAGCGGTCAGCCTTGAGGCCGCATTGCATAAAGGAGTAGAAAGCCCGATTGCCGGAAAAGCTGATCTGCTGATGGCACCTAATATCGAAGCGGGAAATTTACTCGGCAAAGCGATTATTTACTTCGCCGGTGGGCGGATGGGCGGCCTGGTCCTTGGGGCATCACGGCCGGTTATTCTTACCTCGCGCAATGAACCGCCGATGGGCAAGATGGCCTCTATCGCCCTGGCGGCCTACTCGGTCGCCAGAAACCGCTAGATATGGCAGGTTATTTTCAATATTAGTAATCTGTGTTAGAATAACTTAAGCCGACCGACCGGTCGGCCGGTTACATTTTAAGGGAGGCAGGCTTTTTGAATCTATCTGCTTTAGCGGTCAGAAGACCGATCGCTACAACTACTATACTGCTTGTGATATTGGTCATCGGTCTGGTCAGTCTTTACCAGAGTCCGCTTGATCTGCTCCCGGAAATCCAGGCTCCGGTCCTGGCGGTAATCACAGTATTCCCAGGCAGCTCGCCGCAGGAAACTCTCGAACTCGTTACCAAACCGATCGAAGACAGTGTTTCCGCGGTCAGTGGTCTCACTGCTCTGAATTCTTTCTCACGCGAAAATTTATCGTTGGTTATCCTGC
>CAYGHB010000029.1:0-11962 GCA_964349375.1 uncultured Syntrophomonadaceae bacterium
AGATGATTGAAAACCTGGTAAGAGATGTAGAAGCCGGCGAGATCTACAACGGCAAAGTGACCAGGGTTGAAAGATACGGCGCTTTTGTTGAGCTTCTGCCGGGCAAAGAAGGCCTGCTGCATATTTCGCATATGGCCTATCATCGGGTCGATAAAACTGAAGATGTTGTAAAGTTGGGTGACATGATTGAAGTCAAGGTCACTGACATTGATGAAAAAGGACGCATTAATCTCTCTCGAAAAGCCCTGCTGCAGAAACCGGAAGGGTATGTTGAACGTGAAAGCAGCGACAGAGGCGGTAGTGACAGAGGTGATAGAGGCGGCAGAGACAGGGGAGGTCGCAGTGACCGATCCCGTTCTAGCCGCAGTTAAGCGCTAATTTTGATTTTGAACTGTTTCGGAGGTGCTGTCATCGACTGGAGCACCGTTAAGATATTAGTAAAAAGAACTGCAGAATCAAAAGATCTACCCCTGCCTTCATATATGACCGATGGGGCATCGGGGATGGATCTGTTTGCGGCAGTAGATGATGTAACGATTCTCAAACCGGGGGAGTGGAATCTGATTCCTACTGGACTGTATGCAGCTGTTCCGGCTGGGTTTGAGTTGCAAATCCGGCCGCGCAGCGGTCTGGCAGTTAAATTTGGGATCGGTGTTTTAAATTCTCCGGGAACAATTGATTCAGATTACCGCGGTGAAATAAAAATCATTCTGATTAATCTCGGTCAAAAAGAGTTTTCAGTCAAACGCGGTGATCGCATTGCCCAGATGGTGGTTGTTCCTGTGGTCAGAGCGGTCATAGAGGAGAGATCTGAACTACCGCCGACTGCGAGGGACGGTGGAGGATTTGGTCATACCGGCTGAATACCGGAGCAGAGAATTACTTAAGCATTATTTTAATGATCATAAAAAAACATGATGGAGGAACATTTTGTCAAAAAGAAAAAACAGCAATAATGTCCTGAAACTGATTCCCTTGGGTGGAGTCGGTGAAATAGGCAAGAATATGTTTGTACTACAATACGGGGAAGAATGTGTTATTATCGATGCCGGTTTAAAGTTCCCTGATGAATCGATGCTTGGTGTGGACATAGTTATTCCCGATATATCTTATCTTACCGAGAATAACTTTAATATTTTGGGAGTAGTGCTCACGCACGGTCATGAGGATCACGTTGGAGCGCTGCCTTTTATTCTTGACGAGCTGGATTTGCCGGTTTATGGCACAAGGCTAACCCTTGGTTTGCTGGAAGCAAAGCTGCGGGAACACCCGGACATCAAGCCGCGGATGATTGAAATTAACCCGGACCATAACTTAAATCTTTCCGATAACTTTAAGCTTTCCTTTTTTAGAACCAATCACAGTATTCCAGATTCTGTTGGCATCGCCATCGAAACCCCGGCCGGTTTAATTGTTCACACCGGTGACTTTAAATTTGATCAAACACCGGTAGACGGTAGAATCACCGAATATTACAAGCTGGCTGAACTGGGCCGTAAAGGTGTAGTTGCTGCCCTGGTCGATTCTACCAACGCTGATCGGCCCGGCTATACGCTTTCTGAAAAAGAGGTTGGCAACAACATCAATGAAATATTCCGTCTCTCACAAAGTCGGATCATCCTGGCTACTTTTGCATCTAATATTCATCGGATCCAACAGGTAGTTGACGCAGCAGTACGCTACGATCGTAAAGTTACCGTTGTTGGCAGAAGCATTGTTAACTCGGTTGAGATTGCCACCGAATTGGGATACCTGAAGATTCCTGATGGCGTAATGATCGATCTTGACAAGGTAAAGGAAATCAAGCCGGAAAAGATGGCCTTAATCACTACCGGAAGTCAGGGTGAACCGATGTCAGCCCTGACCAGGATTTCACAGTCAGAGCACCGTCAGGTCTCAGTACAACCGGGAGATACGGTTATTATTGCCGCCAATCCAATTCCCGGTAACGAAAAACTGGTTGCCCGGACCGTAAACAATCTCTTTCAGTTGAAAGCTGATGTAATTTATAAACCTATCTCAGGTGTTCATGTATCCGGTCATGCCAGTGAAGAAGAGATTAAGCTGATGATTAATCTCCTGCAGCCTAAGTACCTGATTCCCTTTCACGGGGAATTCAGGCAAATGGCTGCCTGTTCAAAAGTTGCTCAGAAGCTCGGCATACCTGAAGAGAATATTTTTCTGGTCAAGCCCGGTAGCGTAATGGAATTTTCAAACGACCGGGGCAGAATTGCCGGAACTGTGCCTGCAGGCCGGATCCTGGTCGACGGTTTTGGGGTTGGCGATGTTGGTGAGGTTGTGATCAGGGATCGGCAGATTCTTTCAGAAGACGGGATCGTTATAATCGTTCTGGCGGTCGATCCGGAAAAGGGGACCGTGCTCGCCGGACCGGAAATTATTACACGCGGTTTTGTTTATGTTCGTGAATCTGTTGACCTGCTGGTAAGCGCTAAGGAATCCTTAATGCGGACCATAAATAGGATAAACGAAAACGATTTGCAGGAATGGAACAAAGTAAAATCAAGAATCCGTGACGCAGCGTCATCATTTTTCTATGAACATACCGGCCGCCGCCCGATGATCATGCCTATTATCGTCGATGTGCCGCCTAAAGAAAACGGTTTGCACTAGATACCTGGTTGATAAAAGGAGAACTTTTTAAAGTTCTCCTTTTTAGATCGTCTAAATATTTGGCTTGTACAAAAAACAAGTGCAAACAAACTAGGAGGAGGCGCCATGAATCGTTATAAATTTATCTTAAACCCGATCGCCGGTGGCGGCAGGGCCAGATCGATGATGCCGGCTATTGAAAAGTATTTTCGTAAGGCAAATCTAGAATATGAAATATATCAGACCAGCGGCCATCAGGACGCCATCAGCGCCGCACGCCGGGCAGCTGAAGAAGGATTTAACATTGTAGTAGCCGCCGGTGGCGACGGCACAGCCAATGAAGTGTTAAACGGCATTGTCGGTAGTAAAGCCGTTTTGGCTGTGATCCACGGAGGCAAGGGAAATGATTTTGCTTTAAGTGTCAATATGCCGAAAGAGCCTGAACCAGCCTGCAGGGCACTGGAGAAAGCAGCAGTAAAAAAGATCGATTTAGGTAAGGTTTTGGACCGCCATTTTATAAACTCTGTTGGTGTCGGTTTTGACGCAACTGTGGCCTTCAGGGTAAACCGGGGTATAAAGCCCTTAAATGGAGTCTCTGCATACATCTATGCTGTATTTGAAACGCTGCTTACTTACCGCCCTATCGAAATGGAAATCGAGCTGGGTGACGGCAGTAAATTCAGTCAGAAACCGATGCTGGTTGCGGTTGGTATTGGGCGCACTTACGGTGGCGGAATGATGATTCTTCCCGATGCTATCCAGGATGATGGGTTGCTTGATATTTGTGTTTTTGACCAGATGAATAACCTGGCACTTGCTTACCATTTCCCCAAAGTATTCAGCGGCAGGCACGTTAAGTTAAAAGAGGCTGCTCTCTATCGCTCGAAGGAAATAACTCTGTTTTTAAGCGAGAAATGCCCGCTGCACATGGAAGGGGAAATACTTTTTGGTGATCAGATGCATTTTACTCTAGAGCCGCAAGCAATGCCTGTGCTTGTTGGAGGTTATTAATTATGAATTTATTTGAAGCTCTTCTGCTTGGATTGATTCAGGGGCTTACCGAGTTTTTGCCGGTGAGCAGCTCCGGTCACCTTGTTCTCTTTCAGAATTTACTTGGATTAAATGAACCGGGTGTAACCCTGGAGGTACTGCTTCATTTTGGCACCCTGCTGTCGATTATATTTGTCTTCGGTCAGGACTTTATTGACCTGCTCAAATTTTACCGGGACAAATATCAACGCCACTTTCTTTTGATGCTGATTCTGGGCGTGATCGTGACCGGTTTGTTGGGTATTATATTTAGGAAATATGTTGAAATACTTTTCAGCTCGACTCTGATTGTTGGCTTTATGTTACTGATTACCGGTCTAATCATCACCTTGATTAAAATAATCCCTGCAGGACAGAAAAGCATTGCCGAAATGAAACCACATGATGCTTTACTAATTGGCTTATTACAGGCTTTTGCCATCATTCCCGGTATATCACGTTCGGGAACAACAATCCTGACTGCTTTGTGGCGTGGCCTTGATCGCGACGCCGCCATTCGTTTTTCATTCATGCTCTCAGCTCCCGTGATCCTCGGAGCCACCCTGGTCGAAGCTAAAGAAATGTTAACGACTGGACTGGAAAGCACCATGCTATTTAATTACCTGGCAGGGGCTCTGGTGGCCTTTGTTTCCGGTGTATTCGCAATTAAGATATTTATCAGGATGCTCTCCGCCAGCAAGTTCCACTACTTTGCTTACTACTGCTGGACAATCGGGTTGATTGTAATTATCATCTCGCTGATCAATAATTGATCTGGCCGAACATTAAATTTCCTTTACTAAGGCGAACAAATGTTTTATACTTAACTTATTCAGCCCATACCGTTAAAAGGTGGACAGCTCTAAGTGGCGAGAAAAAAGAGAACAAAGATAAAAAGTAAAAAAATCAGCAGGGACATGTTAATGCAAATAAAAGGCGTGCTCTTAATTGCCTTTGCCGCCTTTGCCATATTTGGCCTGGTGCAGCATGAAGACACCGGCGGGATAGGGCAATTTGTTAATTATGCTCTGAAAGCGCTGGCCGGCAAGGCTGCTGTGCTTATTCCTCTTGTACTAGCCGCCTTTTCCTTGCAATATCTATTGCCGAAAGGCAGGTTACATTTCGGTAACCGTCTTTACGGCATGAGCATGCTGGCGCTCTTAATCGTCGGTTGGTTTCATATCTCAATTATTGCCACCTTTCTGCCATTCGATTCTTTCCCGGCACTCCTCAGGGCCAGCATCGCTTTAGGCCTGGCCGGTACTGGTGGTGGTCTGATCGGTTCAGTAATCGCCGCTTTAGCTTTGTATCTATTCGGGCAAACTGGCAGCCTGATTATCGGTGGCGCCCTGGTCTTAGTGGCGCTGATGCTGATCCTTAATCTATCGCTCAAAAAAGTTTTGCTGTCTTTATCGACAGCCGTCAATGCTGTTAAGAGATTAATCATGTCTCTTTTTGGCTCCATCGCAAAACTGATTAAGGGTTTGGTTCAGCACGTTCATAATTTTAACGTTCGCAAAAAAGCAATCAAACAAGAAAAGGAACAGATCATTGCTGCATCAGCTGGTCAATCAGAAGCGGAGAGGGTTATTGAAAATGTTGATACTGCTTTAGCCCTTGATCGGAATAATGGAATAAATAGGGTTAAAGAAAGTGTTGAAGATAGAAATAAGAGTGCAGCAACTTACGAATATCAGCCCCGCATTTTATATCCCGATGCAGAAAAAAATGAAGAACCGAAAACAGCAGCAATCAATAAAAACAAGACAGTAAACAGGAAAGACTACCAACAACCTTCCTTTGATCTTCTATCGCTCCCGGGTGATAACGGTGGGCAGCAGCAGCAAAAAAATAGCAAAGAAAGAGCCCGTAAGTTGGAGAGCACCCTGCTCAGTTTTGGTGTAAAAGCCAAAGTAGTTCATGTTCAGACCGGGCCGACCGTAACCAGGTTTGAGGTGCAACCGGAAGCCGGGGTTAAGGTCAGCCGGTTTATCAGTTTGGCTGATGATCTGGCCTTAAATCTTGCTGCTCCGCTGGTCAGAATTGAAGCGCCAATACCTGGTAAGGCAGCCCTGGGTATTGAGGTTCCCAATAGCAGCATATCCCTGGTGCACCTGCGTGAAGTAATGGAAACGCCGGGTTTTATAAACAGTGTTTCACCCCTTACTGTAGGATTAGGTAAAGATATTACCGGCATTCCGATTATTGCCGATCTTACCAAAATGCCGCACCTGCTGATCGCCGGAGCCACTGGAGCCGGCAAGAGTGTCTGTCTCAATACGATTATCACCAGCATTCTTTATAAGGCCGGTCCGGAGCAAGTCAGGTTTATGATGATCGATCCCAAGGTAGTAGAGTTAAGTGTCTACAACGGTATTTCCCAGCTTCTAATGCCGGTTATAACTGATCCGCGGAAAGCTGCCCTGGCCCTGAAAAACATGGTCAGGGAAATGGGCAGGCGTTATGATCTTTTTGCCAAGCTTGGGATCAGAGATATCGGCGCTTACAACGAGATGGCTAGTGCTGAGGAAGATCTCGAAAAACTGGCCTATATTGTCGTTGTCATCGATGAACTGGCCGATCTGATGATGGTTTCACCGGGTGAAGTTGAGGATTCAATCGCCAGGCTGGCTCAGATGTCGAGGGCAGCGGGTATTCATCTGCTGGTAGCTACCCAGAGACCTTCTGTGGATGTTCTCACCGGCATTATTAAGGCCAACATAACTTCCCGGATTGCCTTTACCGTTTCTTCGCAGGTTGATTCACGGACAATCCTTGACATGTCAGGCGCCGAAAAGCTTTTAGGTCGTGGCGATATGCTTTATTACCCGGTGGGGGTGGTTAAGCCTTTCCGGGTTCAGGGTGCTTATATCAGTGAAATTGAGGTCAAAAGAGTAACTGATTTTATCCGGGAGCAGGGAATATTAAATGATGAAGAGACCTTTACTTTACTGGATCAGACTGAGGAAGACAAACATGACACTGAAGACAAGCTCTTCCCGGAAGCTGTCGATCTGGTTGTCAGAACGGGACAGGCTTCAATCTCGCTATTACAGAGGCGTTTCAGGATTGGCTATACCAGGGCGGCCAGATTAATTGATGATCTTGAACGGAAAGGGATAGTCGGCCCCTTCGAAGGCAGTAAACCGCGGGAAGTTTTAGTAACCGAGGATGAAGTATCACAAATAACTGAAGAATTTTTAAATAAAGACTGAACAGCAGGGAGCATTATATTTGATAAAGAGAGTTAACTGCCATCAAGTCCCTCACCATCAGCCCTTTAAGGGATTAAAACTGGCCACCCTATCGCTTGGCTGCAGTAAAAACAGGGTCGATACTGAGGGCATCCTGGGCTCTTTACGTGACCTGGGTGTTTCCTTAACCAGCGATTACAACAACGCTGAACTGATCATGGTAAATACGTGTAGTTTTATCGAAAGCGCTCAGGAAGAGTCGATTAATACGCTTTTAAAAATGAAAGCAGAAACAAAGGCTAATAAACCAATCATTTTTGCCGCCGGCTGCCTGGTTGAAACAATCGGTACCGGAATAATCAATAAGATACCGGAAATAAATGGAGCAATCGGTGTCCACAGCTATCAGCACCTCGAACAGTTTATTCAGATGCTGCTGAAAAACAAGCGGGTGGCTTTTAAAAAAGGCGCAGGTGTTAATTACTTTGAAACTACTAATCGCGTCCTCACTGATTCGGCACACTCGGTGAACATTAAAATTGCCGAAGGCTGTGGCAACTGCTGCAGCTACTGCTTAATCCCGCAGATCAGGGGTCCTTACCGGAGCAGGGAGCCGCAGGCGATAGTGAATGAGATTGCTTCTGTTTTATCCAACGGTACACGCGAAATATCACTGATTGCCCAGGATACTTCAGCTTACGGAAGCGATCGCACGGGGTTGCCTGATCTTGCCGGTTTGCTGAAAGAGATCCTGAAGCTGGATCAGAAGTTCTGGTTGCGTATCATGTATACTTATCCTTCCAGGATCACCGACGAGTTAATCAGTTTAATAGCTCAAGAACCGCGCATATGCAACTACCTCGATATTCCGATCCAGCATGGTAACAGCAAAATACTACGCTTGATGGGACGCCACTATGACCAGACGGAACTGGAACAACTATTTTCTGCTTTGCGGAAGAAAATACCGCACATTACCCTGCGCACCACCTGCATGGTAGGCTATCCAGGCGAGGGTGCCAGGGAATTTTCTGACCTGATTTCTTTGATCAGCAAACAGAGCTTTGATCATCTCGGCGCTTTTACTTTTTCTTGTCAGGAGGGGACAGCAGCTGCAGCTATAAATAATTCCATTCCGATTCGGGTCATCAACAAGCGGCATCGTCAACTGATGCTTGAGCAACAGCAAATCAGTTGCCGCAAAAATCAAGAAAGAGTTGGCAGAATTGAAATAGTGTTGGTCGATCGCCCGGTAAAAGGTAAAGAACGCTATTACTTCGGCAGAACTGAAAAAGAGGCGCCCGAGGTTGACGGCGGAATTATTTTATACTCTAAAACTAGCTTAAAAAGCGGAGACCTGGTCAAAGCGAAAATACTATCTGCACAGCCGTACACTTTAATGGCAGTTAATATAAAAACCCTGACAGATTTTCCATTCGAAGAGGTGAACTGAAGTGATCGCCGATATCATCTGTGTGGGCAACGAATTGCTTACCGGACTAATTGAAAACAGCAACAGCGGATACCTGGCCAGACGACTCAACGCTGTAGGAATAGCAGTCAGGGAGGTTACTGTTATCGCCGATCAGGATGAGGCAATTAAGAACGCCCTCGATAAAGCGCTCTCCAGTAGCAACCTGGCCCTTATCACCGGAGGCCTCGGACCTACTGAAGATGATTTGACCCGGGAAGCAGTCGCGGCTTACCTGAAGCGCGACCTGGTACTGAACAAGGCCTGGTTAGAGAGGATGGAGAGCTTTTTTGCAGCACGCGGAGTGATTATGTCTGGGAATAACCGGAAGCAGGCTATGGTCATTGAAGGAAGTATGATCCTTGAAAATGAGCGCGGAACAGCGCCCGGGTCCTATATTGAGGATCGGGGAAAAATTATTGTTATCCTGCCCGGACCGCCAAATGAAATGCAGTTCATGTTTGAAAGAAGTGTTTTACCTAAATTTAAAAATAACAATAACGGCAAGCTGAGACTGGTTAAAACCTTAAAGTGTGTTGGCATCGGAGAATCAATGCTCGAGGAGAAAATCATTGCCAGCGGCCGGTGGCAATACGCCCCTATCTCCTATGTGTCCCGTGGATTTGAGGTAGATCTGCAACTCAAAGCCAGTGGTAATTTGCTGGAAGCGGAAGCTTTATTGGCTGAAGAGGAAGCAGTTCTCAGAGAGATACTCGGAGATGCTATATTCGGGTCAGATGATCAGACCCTGGAAAATGTCGTGGCCGACCTCTTACGGGCAAAAAAGAAAACCCTGGCAGTTGCCGAATCCTGTAGCGGAGGTCAGCTCTCAAACAGGATTACAGATATTGCCGGCAGCTCTGAGTATTTTAAAGGTGGAATAGTAGCATACAGCACCGAATCAAAAATACAACTGTTAGAGCTTTCCCTGGAGAAACTGGAAAATGATGGAGCTGTCAGTGAAGAAACGGCTGTTGCCATGGCGCAGGCGGCACGTAAGCAGTTTGGCAGCGACTATGGTATCGGCATAACGGGTTTGGCAGGACCGGGCAGTGATCAAAGCGGAAAGCCCGTAGGCCTGGTATATATTGCCGCTGCCGATCAGGAAAAAACGCTGAGCCGCGAATATACTTTTGGCGGCGGCAGGCTGGCTGTAAAAGAAAGATCAGCCCAGATTGCGCTGAACCTGCTGCGCTTAATGCTGCTCGGCAATTAATAAAATATTTCAAGGGAGGGTCTTAAGATGCGCCTTTTTATTGCCTGCGATTTATCTCCGGCTCAAAAACATGAGCTGGAAACAATCCAGCATAACTTGACAAGCTACCTGTCTGGTATCCGCTGGGTTAAACCGCAGGGGTTGCATCTAACACTTTCTTTTCTCGGAGATCTAAACGAAAATTTAATCGGTCCAATTCAAAAAGTACTCGAGAATGTTTCTGCTACCGCTAATCCCTTTCTCCTTAAACTTGGTGGTTGCGGGGTATTTCCAAATCCTTCGCAGGCCAGGGTGCTCTGGGTTGGCGTAAGAGAGGGAGAAGAGGCGCTGCAAAGGATAAAAAAAGAGCTCGACTACGGCCTCGAGGATTTAGGATATAAAATAGAAAAGCGCCAATACAAACCGCATCTGACTCTTGGTCGGATGCGATATCCGGTAGATGTAAAATTGATCAGGCGCTTTATTGAGGAAACCGAAAACTTCACTAGTACCGTAGTAAAAGTGTCGACACTGATTCTTTATGAGAGCCGTCTGACAGCTCACGGAGCTTTCTATGATCCGCAGCTTGAAGTAGAACTTAAAATCCAAACCTGAATGAGCCAGGAGGCAGGAAATAGTTTAAATAAGTTGAAATAGGCGATTAACAATAAAGAGGAGGATCTCCAGTTGGAAAAAGAAAAAGCTTTAGAAGTTGCTCTGTTACAGATTGAAAAGCAGTTCGGCAAGGGTTCAGTAATGAAGCTGGGTCAGGATGTAAATTACGAAATAGCAACAATTCCAACCGGCAGCCTCGCCCTCGATGCTGCTTTAGGTATAGGTGGAGTACCGAGGGGCAGGGTTGTTGAGATATTCGGACCGGAATCATCCGGTAAAACAACAGTAGCGCTGCACATCATCGCTGAAGCACAAAAAAAAGGCGGTTATGCGGCCTTTATCGATGCCGAACATGCCCTTGATCCGCAATATGCCACCAATCTGGGTGTTAATCTTGATGAACTGCTGGTCTCACAGCCGGATACAGGAGAACAAGCTCTTGAGATTGCCGAAGCCCTGGTCCGCAGTGGTGCGATCGATGTTTTGGTTATCGACTCAGTGGCGGCCTTGGTGCCCAGAGCGGAGATTGAAGGCGAGATGGGTGATACTCACGTTGGCTTGCAGGCCAGGTTAATGTCTCAGGCCTTGCGTAAGCTATCAGGAGCGATCAGCAAATCGCGGACTTGTGCCATATTTATCAACCAGATTCGGGAAAAAGTTGGCGTTATGTTTGGAAACCCTGAAGTAACACCGGGCGGCAGGGCCCTGAAGTTTTATTCTTCGGTCAGGCTGGATGTGCGAAGGATCGAATCTTTGAAACTTGGTTCAGACCAGATCATCGGCAACCGCACCAGGGTAAAAGTAGTTAAAAACAAGGTAGCGCCTCCTTTTAAGGTCGCAGAATTTGACATACTCTACGGAACCGGGATCTCTGCAGAAGGTTCGCTGATCGACATGGGTCTCGAACACAAGGTCATTAATAAAAGCGGCGCCTGGTATTCATATGGAGATGAAAGACTTGGCCAGGGTCGGGAAAATGTCAGGGACTTCTTAAAGGATAACCCACAGATGCGCAATGAAATTGAACAAAAGGTCAGGGAGGCTGCCGGACTGACGTTGGCAACCGCTGAGACTTTAGATGAGAGTAAAAAGCAGGAAGAGGAAGAGTAAGAGGATCAAGTTATGCCGGATCAGGATGAAAAGATAAGCAAGGCCCGGGCTCAGCTTTATCGTTACCTGTCGTACAGGGCCAGGACTTGCGGTGAAGCAACTGCTTATTTACTGAGAAAGGGCTATGCTGAAAGCGATGCCCGGGCAGCGATCAAAGATCTGCAGAAGATGGGCTACCTGGATGATGAAGTCTTTACACGCGATTACATCAGTTATCGCAAGGCCCGCAGTTTTGGCCCAAGACGGATCCGGTATGACCTGATTAATAAAGGTCTTGAAAAAAAGACTATTGAAGATTACCTTGCCGCTGAAGGTGACGAACAGGAAGAGCTTCAAACGATCAGGGGTTTACTGGAAAAACGAGTGCCTGAGAACGGGGTTACCGATCAACGCTGGCTTGCGCGCCAGGCGGCTTTTTTACAACGTCGCGGTTTTCGGGATCGACTGATTATAACTGTCTTGAGAGATTATGGTTTTGGTGAGTGGTAACTAAAAAAGCAGACTAAAAAAGCAGATTTGGTCGAATAAAATAACTTCCTTGACAGAGTTTATGATAAGGTCTAAAATTAGATTAGAAAAGTATTTATTTTTGCTTCGAGTAATTTCATGTTCGATTTTTTAACCCTTTTATTTTAGCTCAATTGATTTTAAAAATAAACTGTGATAAGTTTTTTCCGCATAAAATAAGGAGAAAAAATGGCAGGTTCAACATCAAACACATCAAGTCTCACAAAATTC
>CAYGHB010000030.1:0-11830 GCA_964349375.1 uncultured Syntrophomonadaceae bacterium
CATTGGTGGTATTTGGTAAATATAAACATGGACTGGTCAGTAAGAAAGATTTAAAGATTATCAATGCCAAAGTTAAGGTTAATGCTGTGGAGGTTGGAATCAGTGGTGGTGAGCTTTTGGCCATTCGCGATGCAAAGGTAGCTGTTAAAGCCGGAAGCGCCGGTATCCAGGTTGTAAGCGAAGCGGATCCAAAACGCGGTCTGGTGGTTATAAAAGGGAGTACAATTGATATTTACTCTGTGCTGAAAGGGATAGTGGCAGCGGAAAACATAGTTGTTGTCGATGGAGAAATAACCATTGAAAGCGGTTCCGGCTTACCATTAAATAATACCAGTGCTTTGTAGTAGATCGAGTCTGATCGTTAAATATTGATCAATCCAAATTATGGAGCCGGATTTATAATTTCACATTAATACCAACCCCCATGGAGCTTATAAAGCATGACATCCTTTCCAGTTCTGCTGCTTTTAAGGTATACTGATCATAAAAAGGAGGGGCAGAATGGAAAAAGTATTGGTTAAAGATCTTGTCCGGGAGGCTGCCTCCTACGCCGGCAAAGAGGTTGAGGTTAGCGGTTGGATTAGGACCAATCGCGATCAGAAATCATTCGGGTTTATTGCCTTAAATGATGGCACTCACTTTACCCCGGTTCAGATTGTCTACGAGCGGCAGCAACTTTCCGATTTTGATTGGATAGCCCGCCTGGGGGTGGGAAGCGCCCTCACGATCAAAGGGACCCTGGAACTAACCCCGCAGGCGAAGCAGCCTTTTGAAATTAAAGCCCATGAAATAGTTGTTGAAGGCGATTCTCCTGAGGATTATCCGATTCAGCCAAAGCGGCACAGTGTTGAGTTCTTAAGGGAAGTGGCCCACTTAAGGCCGCGGACCAATCTTTTCACCGCGGTTTTCCGGGTGCGCTCGCTTATTTCATATGCCATCCACCGCTTTTTTCTGGAGCGTGGTTTTATTTACCTGCATGCCCCGATTATTACAGCTAACGATGCTGAAGGGGCGGGTGAATTATTCCGTGTCACCACCCTGGATCCACTAAATCCACCCGTGAAAGATGACAAAACCATCGACTATAGCGCCGATTTTTTCGGTAAAAAAAGCAACCTCACTGTCAGCGGGCAGCTGGAGGCCGAAGCATTTGCCCTTGCTTTTCGTAATGTTTATACCTTCGGCCCCACTTTCAGAGCAGAGAACTCTAATACAGCAAGGCATGCTGCGGAATTCTGGATGATTGAGCCGGAGGTGGCCTTTGCCGATTTAAGCGATAACATGAATTTAGCTGAAGATATGCTTAAATACCTGATCGTTTACATCCTGGAACAAGCAGTGGAGGAGATGAACCTTTTTAATCAGTTTGTTGATAAAGGTTTAAAAGATCGGCTTGAGCGGATCGTAGAAGCAGAGTTTGTCCGTATTACCTATACCGAGGCGATTGAAATCCTGCAGAAAGCCGATGTTCAATTTGAGTACCCCGTTAAGTGGGGTAGCGATTTGCAGACCGAACATGAAAGATTCTTAACTGAAAAATCTTTCAAAAAACCGGTATTTGTAACTGACTATCCGAAAGAGATTAAGGCTTTTTACATGCGCCTCAATGATGACGATAAAACGGTTGCGGCCATGGACCTCTTGGTGCCGGGGGTGGGTGAAATTATCGGTGGCAGCCAGCGCGAAGAGCGGGAAGAGGTTTTGGTGCAAAGGATGGCAGAGTTTAATATTCATCCCGAAGAACTCTGGTGGTATCTTGATCTGCGTAAATACGGCGGGGTGAAGCATGCCGGGTTCGGCCTTGGTTTAGAGCGGGCGATCATGTATCTGACCGGTGTCAGCAATATCAGGGATGTTATACCATTTCCCAGAACGGTTAAGTCCTGTGAGTTTTAAAGCCGAGCCGGTTATTGAACTTAACTCTGTCTCCTGGTTCCGCAACGGTAAAGCAATTCTCGATCAGATCAACTGGCAAGTCAATAAAGATGAAAACTGGGTAATATTTGGGCTGAACGGCGCCGGTAAAACTTCGCTCTTAAATATTATTGCCGGTTATATGCAGCCATCTTCGGGCACAGTAAAAGTTCTGGGAAGAGAGTTCGGCCGCTACGATCTGCGGGAACTCCGTAAATCGATCGGTTGGGTCAGTACATCATTAAAAGAGATGTTCTACCCTTCCGAAACGTCAACAGAGATTGTCGTCGGCGCCCGCGATGCGGTAATCAGGATGCTCCGTCAACCGGAGTGCTTTGAAAGAGAACGGGCTTTGATGCTGCTTAGACGGGTTGGCTGCGAGCACCTGGCAGATCGGTCTTTCATTACTTTTTCCGACGGCGAGCGGCAGAGAGTTTTAATTGCCCGCGCGCTTTTTAATCAGCCGGCGCTGCTGGTTCTTGATGAACCGGTAACCAGCCTCGACTACCTGGCCCGGGAAGAGCTGCTTTTTATCCTTGAGCGGTTGGCCGGTGAACCTCAATCGCCGGCGATGATTTATGTCACTCACCGGTTTGAAGATATACCTCAAAGGCTTTTTGCCAGGATCCTGCTTCTAAATCAGGGTAGGGTGCACTCCAGTGGACTATTGGAGAATGTAAGCACAGCAGAAAACCTTTCCGATTTTCTCGGCCGCCCGGTGCAGATTAAAATCTGGAACCAGCGCATTTATGTTCAACTGGCCGGAATAGGTAAAAAGGGAAAAAGCGGCTAAACATCGAAATAATCTAACGCAGTTTAAATGCCGGGGAGAGATATTGTGGAATCACAGCAAATAGCAACGCTCGTCGCTATCAACGATAATGAATCGCGGCGCGCTCTTTTCGAAGCCTACTACCGGCGGACTTTCGCTGTTGCCTTTAACATCCTGCGCAACCGCGAAAGCGCGGAAGATATAACCCAGGATGCCTTCATCAAGGCTTTCCAAAATCTGCACCAGTTAAAGGACAAAACGAAATTCGGCGCCTGGCTGGCGGTGATCGCTTCCAACCTGGCGCGCAACCACTTAAAGCGGGAAAAAAGAATCATCTATACTGCTGAACTGCCGGAGATCCAGGGTCAAACCGAAAACAAGGAAACAGAAGCGGAGGCGCTTCACTTGCTGGAACTGGAAAGGGTCCGCAATGCGGTGCGGGAGCTATCACCGGACCACTACCAGGTCATCGTCCTGCAGTTCTTTGACGATCTTAAAATTGATCAAATTGCCGAGCTGCTGAAAATCAGTCCCGGCACTGTTAAATCCAGATTGTTTAGAGCTAGACAGAAACTGGCCGAATCGCTGGAACTTGATTGAGTTCCTGTTTGTCAGATAGGTAGGGGAGGTGACAGGCAGCATTGAATGAAAAAGAAAAGATAAAAATTAATGACAACCTGATCCGCAGGGCGCTTCAGCTCGAGATTGAGTCTGTTGAACCGCCTGCTGCCGATAAAGTGTGGCACCGTATCGAAGCTCGCCTGGACAAAGCTCCGGTGCCCCTTAAAAAACCTGCAACGGTTTGGCTTCGTTATGCGGGGTTGGCAGCTGCCGCCTGCCTCTTACTTGTTTTTGGCAGTATGGGTCTGTTACAGGTTGTCCAATTTGGGTCACCGGCTTCTGAGTTTGACGCAGCAGCTGAGTTTATAGCCTTGGATGAAGAGGAGCGGTCAGCAGCGCTAGAATTGGCTGAATCTGAGGCATTGGAAGAGCCTCTGGCCACTGAGCCCGGTCCTAAAGCTGAGTCGGATGCAGTGAAAGAAAAGCAGAAGCAAGACACAGAAACGGTCACCGTTGCTGAACTTGATGAAGAGCTTGCCGATAAGCAGCTGACAGTTGCCGCTACACCTGCTACTGAAGAGAGGGCTATGTCGCATTGGCCTGAAAAACTTGGAAAAGACTTTTTATTCTCTGAAGAGATTCTTTTGCCCCCGGTTGAAGATGAACCCCTCAAGGTTGCCCTTTACAGCGGGTTTGAACATGATCTGCTGCTGGTCAACTCTGAGTCGGTCGAAGATGATCCTAAAGGTTTTGTCGAAAAGATCGGTCTGCAGATGCATTTTCCGATCAGCGATCTTCAATATATAGACGGCTACCTATTTTTCGTTGCCGGCGGTTACAACGGTCTGGTGTTCAATCATGATGGCATGACCCGGGCTATCATGGCGCCGCTCAGAACTATAAAAAAAGAGCGGCTAATTGACTTAGCTGCCCCTTTTCGTTAAACTGTAGCTTTTTTGGTTCAGATTTTAAACTGGTTTAATATAGTGCATCATCTTGCGCAGCTCTTTACCCACTTCTACTATCTTGTGTTTTTCTTCAATGCTTCTCAGTGCCCTAAAGCGTGGCTGATTAGCCTTGTTTTCGAGAACCCATTCTAGGGCAAACTGGCCGGTCTGAATTTCAGAGAGAATCTTCTTCATCTCTTCCCGCACGTCTTCATTAATCACTCGCGGACCCCTGGTCAGATCGCCGTACTCTGCTGTATCGCTCACCGAATAGCGCATCCGCTCCAGCCCGCCTTCGTAGATCAGGTCGACGATCAGCTTCAGTTCATGCAGACATTCAAAGTAAGCAACCTCCGGCTGATATCCGGCCTCAACAAGGGTGTCAAAGCTGGCTTTAATCAGCGCAGAAACACCGCCACAAAGAATAACCTGTTCGCCGAAGAGGTCGGTTTCAGTTTCTTCCTGCAGGGTTGTTTCAATAACTCCGGCCTTGGTGCTGCCGATTCCTTTGGCGTAGGCCAGAGCCAGCTGCTTGGCTTTTCCTGTGTAATCCTGATGAATGGCCAACAGCGCCGGAACTCCCGCCCCCTCTTTATAGAGACGGCGGAGCAGGTGCCCGGGGCTTTTGGGCGCGATCATGAATACATCGACATTTTCAGGCGGGATCACCTGGTGATAGATGATATTGAAGCCATGTGAAACAACAAGCGCTTTGCCTTCGGTCAGGTGGGGCAGAACTGACTCCTGGTATACAGCAGGCTGGTGGTTGTCGCCAATCAGGATCTGTATAATATCAGCCGCTTCAGCGGCTTCGCTGACTGTAAACACCTGAAGCCCGTCCTCTTTAACCTTATCCCAACTTTTACTTTCCCTGTGCAGGCCGACTATTACGTCCAGCCCACTGTCTTTTAAGTTTTGGGCCTGGGAATGACCCTGACTGCCATAGCCCATTACAGCAATCTTTTTTCCCTCTAGGATGCTTAAATCGGCATCTTTATCATAATACATAACTGGCATTGTTACTTCCTCCCGGCAAATGTGATAACCTTACTTATTTGCTACCGGAGAGCTAACTCCTGCCTGGATCGTAACTTATTTGTTATAATTTCTAACAAAGATGATAATCATTATTAAAAAATACTATTTTATAAAAATATTTAATTATACAGGGATTTGTTGTTTTGTTGTATAATGACTAAAGTAAGACCAGCAGTAGGATGGCTGGGCTAATTATACTAAAGGAGTGTGGATATCTTGAGTTTGAAAGGAACAAAAACCGAAAAAAACATCTTAACGGCATTTGCCGGCGAATCCCAGGCCCGGAACCGCTATTCTTATTTTTCCAGCCAGGCCAAAAAAGACGGTTATGTGCAGATTTCCGCTATTTTTGAAGAAACCGCGAACCAGGAGAAGGAGCATGCCAAGCGCCTTTTTAAATTACTGGAAGGTGGCGAGGTCGAAATTCAGGCTTCTTTCCCGGCCGGTGTGATCGGCACTACCGCTGAAAACTTAGCAGAGGCCGCCGGTGGAGAAAACTATGAGTGGACTGAGATGTACCCGGAATTTGCCAAGGTGGCGCGCGAAGAAGGCTTTGAAGATATCGCCAAAATCTTCGAGTCGATCGCTGTTGCTGAGAAGCAGCATGAGAAACGCTACCTGGCGCTGAAACACAACATCGAAAAAGGAGTTGTCTTTAAAAAAGATCAGAAGATCTGGTGGACTTGCCGCAATTGTGGCTATCAGCATGAGGGCAGCGAAGCTCCTGAAGATTGCCCGGCCTGCGACCATCCCCGTGATCACTTTGAAATTACCTGCGAAAACTGGTAATAGATATTAGCGCCCGGAGCAAAACTCCGGGCGCGCTTTATTTATCCCTTCTAAAGGCTAAAAGGAGGACAGCTTTTTGAAATTTGTGAAGTTTTGCTTTAAAGATCGGGCTCTGGACGGTATCTTAGAAAGCGCAGATCAGATTACTGAAATAACCTGGCCTGGCGAAGAGCGAAAAGCCAATCTGGCACAAAGAACGGAAAGAAAATTTGAACTTAACAACGTTAAGCTGCTGGCTCCCTCTTTGCCAACAAAAATAATCTGTCTTGGCCTTAATTACCGCAGCCATGCTGAAGAGATGCAGTTTGAACTGCCTGAAAAGCCGATTATTTTCTTAAAACCTTCTACAGCTGTTATCGGCCCGGACCATTCGATCAGCTATCCCCCGCAGAGCAGACGCGTTGATTACGAGTCTGAGCTGGCCGTGATCATCGGCCAAAAAGCCTACCGGGTAGACCGTTTACAGGCGCTTGACTATGTTTTTGGCTACAGCTGCGCCAATGATGTTACGGCGCGCGACAAACAGCCGGCAGCCGGCCAGTGGACCTATGCCAAGAGTTTTGATACATTTTGCCCCCTGGGCCCGGTTATAGAAACCGCTATAGAGGAACCGGATAACCTGCAGATAAAGGGCTATTTAAATGACAAGCTGGTCCAGGAGGGTTCTACCGCCGACCATATTTTTAAAGTAGCAGAAATTATTGAGTTTGTATCGGGCTGTATGACGCTGCTACCGGGGGATGTGATTATTACCGGTACTCCCGCAGGGATTGGGCCCCTTGAACCAGGCGATACTTTTACCGTTAGGATCGAAAAGATCGGCTCTTTGAGTAATACCGTGGAAGATTGAGGGAAAAGCTAAATAATTATCTTAAATTTTATCAAATTTGGTGTTGTCAGCTTTACTTTGTTATTATATAATGAACGCAGAACGAAAAGACCGTTAAGCAGAAACAGTTAAGAGAAGCGAATCGATTATGTTTTGTAAGAGCAAAACAGAGTGCTTACGGTCTCAAATATTTTCTTAGGTTTTTCTCCCTGATGAGGCAGCGTAGCCGCTGTCTCTTTTTTTAGTGAAAGGCAGGTTTCTTAAATTGCAGATTATCATTGTCGGTGGTGGAGGGGTCGGTTATGAACTGGCCCGTAACCTGTCCGAAAAACAGCAGGATGTAGTGGTTATAGAAAAAAATGAGCTAAAAGCCCGCCGTTTCAGGGAATCGCTTGATGTTATGGTGATTGAAGATAACGGAGCTAACGCTGCAGTTCTCGAACAGGCTGGCATTAAAGACGCCAGTATGTTGATCGCTGTAACCCAGCTCGATGAAATTAATATGATTGCTTGTATGCTGGCGAAAAAATATGATGTGCCGATCACTATTGGACGGATCCGCAGCACTGACTATGTCAGCGAAAAAACAGTCTTATCTCCCGCCCAGCTGGGGATCGATATCGTGATTAACCCGGAACGAGTTGCCGCCATGGAAATATCAAAGATGCTACACTTTCCCGATGCAACTGAAGTGGAATACTTTAATCAGAGCAAGGTGATGCTGATCGGTGTGGTTGTCGACAAAGAGGCGGGCATCACTGACGTGCCTTTGCACAAGTTGCCGCTGGGCCAAAACTGCATCGTGGTCGGTATTCGTGATCAAAGCGGCAAATTTATTGTTCCCGGTGGAAGCGATGTAATCAAACACGGTAATAAAATCTACCTGCTCGGTGATACAAGAACGTTAAAAGATATTAGCTCTCTCTTACACCACGAAAAAACCCAGGTCAGGCAGGTTACTATCCTAGGTGGGGGAATGATTGCCTACCAGCTAGCCAAGCTGCTGGAGGAGAGCAAACAGCATTTTGATGTGAAATTGATCGAAAAAGATGAGCATCGCTGCGAAGGATTATGTAAAACTTTAAAGAAAACCCTGGTTCTCCAGGGGGATGCCACGGAAATTTCCATGCTCAGGGAAGAAGATACCGATCAGGCCGATGCTATTATCGCGGCGACCAGTGATGACCGCAGCAACATCGTTGTGGCGTTACTGGCCCGCCAGTTTGGCGTAAAGAAGATTATCTGCGAAGTAATGAAACCGCATTATGTGCCGGTTTACAATGCGCTCGGTATCGATAGCCTGATTAACCCCCGTCTGCTTGCTGCCGCCCAGATTTTGCGCTTCATTCGCCGCGAAGATGTGATAGCGTTATCGATTTTGCAGGATGAGAAGGCCGAAGTAGTAGAGTTAGTCCTGCCGGAATCGGCAAAAGTGGTAAACCGTAAAATATCTGATCTGAGCCTGCCACGCGGCATGCTGGTCGGCTCCGTTATTCGCAACGGCGATGTAATTGTGCCTAACGGTAATACAGTGCTGCGCGCCAATGATCACCTGGTAATATTTTCAATTCCCACGGTTAGCGCCAAACTCGACCGCTACTTTGCCTCGCTTGAGGTTAACGGTGACCGGGAACAGCTCCGTAGCCGCTTATTTCTGGCCGAATAACTAAAAATGTTGTAGTATAGGGAGTAATCATTTAACTCTGTCCGGGGAGGTTTGCCGGTGAGACGCTTCCGCCTATTTTATCTGATCGGTATACTGCTGTTGTTCCTCTCCCTGACTATGGTTATTCCGGCAATTTGGTCCTTTATTGCCCAGGCTCCCGATCGGTTGGCTTTTATCAAGGCTATCCTGATTACCGCCGCTTGCGGGGGGCTTTTTTTCTGGTTTTTTTCCAAGTCAAAGGGCAGGGAACTAAGCATAGCCGAGAATTTCACCCTGGTCGCCCTGGCCTGGTTTTTTGCCGGTGTTTTCGGAGCCCTACCCTTTTATTTTTACGGTGTTTTTAACGGCAGCTTTACCGATGCTTTTTTTGAGGCTGTTTCCGGTTTTACCACTACCGGAGCAACCCTGATTGCCGATGTTGAGGTTTTGCCGAGGGGCCTTTTGCTGTGGCGCGCTCTTACCCAGTGGTTGGGCGGCATGGGCATTATCGTTCTCTTTTTGGCTATCCTGCCACGTTTTGGCTTTCGCAGCATGACCATGTTTAAAGCCGAAATTCCCGGTCCGATTGCCGAGCGCGTGCTGCCGCGGGTCGTTCAAACAGCCCGAAGGCTCTGGATTATCTATGTATCGCTTACTGTCGCCCAAATAATAATGCTGCTGATTTGCGGCATCGGTTTTTATGATTCTCTGGCACACGCGCTAACTACCATGCCAACCGGCGGATTCTCTACCTATAATGCAAGCATAGCGGCCTTTAACAACCCGGCGGCTGAAGTAGTCATAATTTTTTTCATGCTATTTGCCGGGATCAACTTTGTTTTATTCTTTCGTCTCTTCAGGGGCGATTTTAAAATATTCAATGATCCGGAGCTGCGTTTTTACCTGCTGGTAACTGCTTCGGCCATACTGCTTGTTACTCTTAACCTTTACCTGCGGACTGATGGTGCATTTTTGCTCTTGCTGCGCCAAAGCGCTTTTCAGGTTGTTTCCATTATCACCACTACCGGATATGTCACGGCTGATTTTAATGCCTGGCCTCATTTCGCGCGCATATTTTTGTTGTTTCTGATGTTTGTAGGCGCCTGTGGCGGTTCAACAGGAGGCTCAATTAAACAGGTTCGTTGGATATTGATGATCAAATATTCATTCCGTGAACTCTACCGCGTTGTTCACCCGTCAGCAATATCCTCTGTAAAACTTGGTGAACATCATGTCAGCGAAGAGATTTTAAGGCCGGTGATGGCTTTTGGTCTCCTCTACTTTTTTTTAACCGCCCTCGCAGCGATGGCCCTCGCCTTTATGGGGCTCGATCTGGAAACCTCTATTTCTGCCGTAGCGGCAACGATTGGCAATGTAGGTCCAGGGCTGGCTGCTGTTGGGCCGATGCACACTTACCAGGTTATCCCGCCGCTTGGTAAAATACTGCTTTCGGTGATGATGATCATCGGTCGCCTCGAGGTTTTTACTGTGCTGGTTATCTTCCTGCCGGAGTCACGGAGAATCTGGCTGAGAGCTTTAAAGGAGAACAGATAGATGAGATCTTGCCAGGCTTTGCAACGTGATCTGGAAACAGGTAAAGTTGCCCCGCTTTACCTATTCTTTGGCGAAGAGAGCTACCTGCGGGAAGAGTTGATTTGCCTGTTGCAGAAGCAATATCTCGGTCAGGACCCCGAACTGGGCTATGAAAAAATTGATGGCCGTGAATATGATCTAATGTCCGTGATCAGCAGGGCTGAAGAAAGAGGTCTCTTTAGCGAACGAAGGCTTTTAATTGTTGACAATCCACCCTACCTGGCTTCTCCTCGCAAAGCTGACAGCCAGAAAGGTGAAGAGGAGAATGATAGTCAGCAGGAGCTTGAAAAAGCCGGTGCCGAAATACTGGCTGAGTACTTTGCGGGCTTGGAATCGGCGCTGCCCGATACAATCATAGTTTTTCAGGCTCCGGGTGTTGACCGGCGAAAACGCATCTTCAAGATCATTGACAAAGAAGGAGTAGCTGTGGAATGTGCAGCGCTCAAAGGTGATGAGCTGGTAAGTTGGATTAACCGTAAGGCAGCATCTTTAGGTAAAAAGCTCGATCGGTCTGCAACCGATAGGTTGCTGATGGCCGACAATCAGAGCCTGCACTTTCTTTCCAATGAGCTTGAAAAGTATGCGACATACCTGGGAGAAAAGGAAAATGTTATTACCGAAAGCATTGTAGACCTCCTATTTGCGGGTGATCTCGAAGGAAATGTCTTTAAACTGGCAGATGCTTTGGCGGAGGGGAATCACGACCGGGCGCAATTACTGCTCGAACGGTTGCTGGGCAGGCGAGAAAAGCCGCTACCCATCTTTTTTATGCTGGTCAGACATTACCGACTGCTCCTGCAGGCTCGCTGCCTGGTCGAAGAGGGCATGCCTTTGAATGAAATTACCGCGACCCTGGCTGTCCATCCTTTTGTAGCCCGCAAGATGCGAGATCAGGCAACAGCGCTTGATCGCCAGGCACTCGAAGATATCTACATTGATCTGCAAAATACCGACCTGCAGATTAAAACCGGTGTTTTAGAACCGATCCAGGCCTTAAGGGTAATGTTAAGCCGTATTGATTACCGACAGAATAAAGCATCCTGAAAGGAGTGTTGCAAGTGTCAATCAAGCCTGAGCTCGATCGTGAAAAATTGCTTAAAGAAGTCTATCAGCGTGGATTCGAAATGGAACAGCGCTATTATGGCTGTGCCCAGTGTGTTGTTGCTTCAATACAGGACTTTTTCCCTGTGCCGGACAACCTTTTTAAGGCTGCGACCTCTTTTTCGGGCGGCCTTGCCTCATCGATTGAGGGCCCCTGCGGGGCGCTGACCGGTGGCGTGATCATCCTCAGCCATTTCTTTGGCCGTTCCCGGGAGGAGTGCGCCAACATCGGTCTTTTACGCCGACCCGGACCGTTTGTCCGCCGCTATTGGGAACGAATTATTAAGGAATACGGTGGCGATACCTGCCGGGCGGTGCAAGAGCATCTCTTTGGCAAGGCATTTCACTTTCTTGACAATGATGAATATGCCGAATATGAGGCGCTGGGCGGACACAGTCAAAAGTGCTCTGATGTCGTGGGTCGGGCCGGTGTTTGGCTGGCAGAAATTCTTTTAGATAATAATGTCCCCAGCCTCAGGAAGCAGTAACATTAAAAAACCGGTTTTAACAGGGGATCCTGTAAAAAACCGGTTTATTATTTTTGACTACTGCTCAGATTCTTTTCTTAAAAGCTTAAACTGCGAGGCTTTGATTAAAGATCCTGCTCAGGCGTGACTTTTTGCGCGCTGCAGTATTTTTAT
>CAYGHB010000031.1:0-11690 GCA_964349375.1 uncultured Syntrophomonadaceae bacterium
CGTGGGGGTATGATGGAGCTGAGGCAACTATCATTATCGTATTCTTATTGATCATTTTCTTTACGGCTTCCACATCAACCCGCAGGTCGCTGCGCAGGGGAGCGCGAATCAACTTCACTTTAAAATAATGAGCCGCTTTCTCCCAGGCCACATGGACAGATTCGGGCACAACCATCTCAGGTTTCAGGCCGCTAAGCCCTCTTTTGGACTCCGCCAGGTCACGATAAGTTATTACCGGCAGGAGGCAGCTCTCCGTTCCACCCGAAGTTAGCACACCCACTACATCCTTATCGCCATTAAGAAAGCCCGCCGTCATCCGCACAACTTCATATTCAAACTTTTTCAAACTCTGAAAAGCCATGGGGTTAAGAGCATTCTCGGAAAGAAACATCCCCATGGCCTCGATTAGAAACCGGGTATGCTCCTCCCCCAGGTAGTAGACCAAACTCCAGGTCTTCGACTCTTTATAGTCTGCGTCCCCCTCTTTAAAACCTTTTAACAGTTCTAAGACATCTTCCTTACCCAGCCCCTGTTCAGGCAGGGCCACGGGTTCATCTGTGCGCATACCATCAACCTCCCGCAATCTAAATCTTCAAAAGTTATATGTTAGATATTTTAGATTATAAAAGATAAGATTTCACCTTTCCAGAAACCTTTTCTTGTTAGAAAAACACACTTATAACCAGATGCGCTACAAATAGCAAAACCACAATCACACCGAGCAAGAAGCCGACTAGCATGCCAACCCCGAAGGTAGACCAAATCTTCTGAACCTGCTTAAACTGCTCCATGCTCTCCCAGCTTCTGTTTTTCCAGGCCCACTGGTTCCCCTTTGCGCCCAGGATAAAAGCCATGACCAGATTAACCCCGGGGATCAGACCCAACAGGGCGATATAGTTCTTATTACCTAACCCCCAAATCCAGCCTAACAGAAAGGCGCCCCAGTTCCACCCTTTTATCTCTTCTTGCACGCTGCCGTAATTAATCTGTGTTGAAGGATCACTCATCTTTATACCTCCTCAAAAAATAATGCCACCTAAAAATGATTGCTCACCAGCGCCAATCTTCCAGATCATCAAAGGGGTAAATAGGGCTCGGAATATCTTTGTAATCCAGCTCGTAAACATTAACATTTGTAATACCAGGTGTTACTACATCTACAGTCTGTCGGTTATAAAGCAAAAAAGTGATCCGGAAGGGGAAAAGGTTCTTTGCCACCACGATATCTGCCTGCCAGAGGTCCAGCCCTAAGTCGGTGTAAAAGGACGGTGTAGCGGCATTAGCGGGCAGCTCGGTCAGGATCAGATGTATACCATCAGATCGCAAGATTACCGTCTTACCGAACGGACCTTCAACTTTACTGATTACCTGGCCCGTTATCTCTACAGGCCGGTTATAGGTTTGCTCAAGCTTACCGCCAACATTTAAGGTAATCGTCTCCTCCAGTGGAACCTTGTAGGCCTCACTAACTGCTTCGCTATCCCGCAGTGGGATGTACGAAATGAGATCAGAGCCCTCCTCGAGCAGCGCTTTTAGGATCCAGGTGTTCTCTCCCGGGGCACCTGCGCCGACAGCATCTGATACATCACAGAACATGATCGTTCCCAGCTGCCGTGAGAGCCACTTGCTGCGGGCCAGTTCAATCCCTTCCGATGGGGTATAACCTGCGGGATGAGGGTAGTCTCTTACAGCCCAGTTTTTATCCGCCAGCTCCTCGGCCAGCGCGCTTGCCAGTTCAGGGTCACCGTCGGTAACCACTACAGTGCTCCAGCCCAGTTCCGGTTCATCGAGCCAGATGTGAACCATATAGTTGGAGACGCTTAGCACCTCCGGTCTCTCTTGAACCTGTTCCATCCATTTGAAAATCTTATTCATCGGCGGCAGGAAGTCGAGATTCATCCCACCACCCATGAGCAGTCTCATCTTGCGGTAAGCCATCGTCGGTTCAATCTCCCCGCGGACGGTTTTAATCATGATCTCGCCGGAGGTGAAACCGGTTTCATAATGATCGCGGTGCGGGTTGGTCTGGTAACCGACAATAAAGGTGGCCAGCCGGACGTTGTCTTCGGTAACATTGGCATGCAGGTCGTACGATATGCCAATCGGGATTGCGTAACCTAACTCGTCCCTGATCCCCTGAAGCAGGTCACTTTCCGGGTCAATTATTCCATCTACGCCCATGGAGCCGTGCAGCGAAAGGTAAATTCCGTCTAGATGCTCCGTTCTGAGAAGACCATCAATTAGCTCCCGTTTAAAGCGCTCGTATACCTCTCTTTCAATATTACCACCGGACATCGAAATAGCTCTGATCACCGGTACAACTTCAATATCGCCAAGGCCGAACTCGTCTACCGCCGCCATGAAACCACCTATTTCATCTCCGAGCTCTCTTTCAAGAATCTCATCGCCATAAAACAGCCCTCGAACTTCAAAATCCTCCAGGGTTGTTTTGACAGGAGAAAAGACATTCGTTTCCTGCTTCAACTGGGCGATAGCGATAACCTGAGTTTCGCCCGTTCCCGTCGGCTTATCGTCCGGCTGAGCGCAACCGTATATAGTCAGAACTGTCAGCATCAGAATAGACATAAAGAGAGCCAGCTTTTTTACCATAACTTAAACTCCCTTCTCGAAAACAATTACTAAAACCTAAATTCTACGTCAAAACCAAAAATCCCCTTTTTTAAAATGTCTAAAGTGGTGAACTTGATCTATTGCTTTTGTAAGTGGTATCATTGGTTAAGGAGAAAGTAGAAATCAATCTATGCACTATAGTGCCAGGCTCTTTCATTTAAATCCTGCTAAATGGTGTTAGCGCTAATTTTCAAACAATCAGCCATGTTGAAAGCCCTCATCTTATATTTTTGGCTTGATAACACCATAAGGGAGTGTTTTTCATGGAAAGAATCATCCTGGTTGAGCCACAATCGAATGAAGATCATGTCTACAAGCATGTCCGTATGCCTCGGCTTGGGTTGCCGATCCTGGGCACTCAGCTGCAGGAAGCCGGCTACAATGTAAAAATATTTATGGGCACTGGCGACACTCTGCCCTGGCCGCAGCTGATTCAGGCCGATCTTGTCGGCATTTCTACCACTACTGCTACCTGCCGTGAAGCCTATCAGATCGCCGGCAACTTACGAGCCCATGGAGTACCTGTTGTTATCGGTGGCATGCATGCTACTTTCGTGCCTGAAGAAGCGCTTCAGTTCGCCGATTATCTTATCCGGGGCGAGGCCGAACTAAGCTTTCTGCCTCTTATTCAAGCCCTGGAAGCAGGTTTGACGCCAACAGATATCCCCGGTGTATCGTACTGGAAAGATAATCAACAAGTACATAACGATCTGATAAAAACCCCCGTTGATATGGACACTTTGCCGATACCGGATCTAACATTACTCGACAGATCTTCGTCTATGCACACGATCCCGGTGATGACTTCCCGGGGGTGCCCATATGACTGCACCTTCTGCTGTGTGACAGAAGTATTTGGTCGGCGCTACCGCCACCGTTCCACAGCAGGCATTCTGGAAGAGCTAGCTCGCTACCGCGGCAAAAACGTCTTTTTCTGCGATGACAATTTTGCCGCAAACCCTAAGTTAACCAAGGAACTCTTGCAGGGCATGATCGACAACGGTATTAAGTTAAAGAAGTGGGGCGCCCAGGTGCGGGTAGATGCCGCCCGCGATGATGAGCTGTTGGCGCTGATGAAGCGCTCAGGCTGCTCCATCGTCTATATCGGCTTCGAGTCAATTAACCCTGCCACGCTCGAGGGATACAACAAACAGCAAACTGTTGCCGACATAGAAGAGGCTATCCGCCGTTTTCACGACTACGGCATCAGAATCCACGGTATGTTTGTTTTCGGCGCTGACACCGATACGGTTGAAACTATCCATCAAACCGCATGCTTTGCTGAACAAAACCGGATTGACAGCATTCAGTTTATGGTTCTGACCCCGTTCCCGAACACTCCCTTCTACAATAAACTGGAAGCCGAAGGCCGGATTTTAACCCGTGACTGGTCTTTGTATGACGGCCATCACACCGTATTCCAACCGGCGCTCCTGTCGCCTGAAGCGCTGCAGATAGAGACAGTTAAAGCAATGAAAAGATTTTATTCGCCGAAAAATATCTGGCGCAATCTTCCCCTGACCGGTTTTGGCTCAGTAATTCACAGGACGATCGGATGGGGCTTAACCCGTCTTTTTGAGCGGCGCAACCGCTGGTATAATAACCTGCTGAGTGGAAAACTACTCGGTGATCCACGTCCCATCGCCTTGCTTTATCGCCTCCTGAAAACTCCCGGAAAAGACGAACCGCAAACGGACGCGCACCAGCTTAAAGTATTGCTTACCGAGCACAAAGGGATCTTACATCTGAAATTAAGAGGCATAGCAGACAAGTTACAGCTGGCTGAAGTAAAAATAATCTTACGAGGTTTGTCTAAAGAACGCTATTCTCAAGTGGTAGTCAATATCGAAGGCTTGCTTTTTGCTTCAGATAAAGCAGCTGCGGTTTTCAGTAAATCACTTGAAAGGCTCGGGACCCGGGTTCGCCGACTACAGGTAGTGGTGGCTGCTGAAAAACAAGTCAGTTATCTCTTCGGCAAAGGCCTTAAAAAGCGCCTGCGCCTGAAGCGTTTTGAACTGTTGATTAATAGAACCTGAAGATTTGAATATATGGGGTCAGGTCTTGAAAAACTAGTTTCCTGTCCTAACTTACTCACCACCCTGCTAACCGTGGCATAATGCATGCCCATGCAGATATATCTCTTATGCTACCTTGGATAGAGTGCATAAATAGCTTTGGCGATCACGATTATCAAAGTATATGTCATTGCGGGCATTACCAAGAAAAATGAGGTAATGCACCGCTCCCAGATATTCAATGCTTAGTGGACTGGACATGAGAATTGGCTACTATGAAGGCTGTTGGATTGGCGCACGTAAGACCTGCCCCCACTTTTTTGCTTTTAAATAATCTTAGATTTTAAAAATGCCGACCTTAGTTATTAACCGGTCAGCTTCTTCAACCACCATTCTAAACTGTAACGTCCCCCACGTTTATCCCAGGCCACAATCAGCAAGTAGAATAGGATGATGAATGCAAGCACTACCAGCATTGCCTGGGCAGTAGGCATAATGTAGCCGTAAAGTGTCCACCGGAAAAGCTCACCTTTATGGTAGTTATAGGCGATCAACCACCAGAGAAAGAGTGCATGGTACATAACATAAGCTGTAAGAGCATAACGGCTGTAGCGGTTGCAGAATATTAAAAAAGGGTTATGCTCAACATTAGGTTTCTTCAGATCAAAAAGGCGGTAAAAGAAGACAAATAAGAGGATGTTGATCCCAGTTGCCAGCAACAGAAAGGAAGTTGAGGCAGGGTAAAAAGTAAAGGGCGAAATATACCAGGCCGCTGCCTCAGGCAGGTTTACATTAGACGAAATAAAGATCATAGCCAGGGAAACGATCACCAAGACAATACCCGTCGGGATGAGCATCCCCGGCAGACGCAGCTCTTTATTTCCAAAGCAGGCCCTGCCGACAATGTAACCTAACAGGGGGAATACGATCCAGGGCAAAAGGGGAAAGTAGGCGTTTGCAAAAAACCCCATCAGCACTTCGGGCATCTTAAAGGAAGTAACATATTCGCCCCATTTGTTCCAATAGCTACGGTAATTGGTTAGTTGCCTGATAAACGGGCTGGCCACAACGACAAATATTACGATAGAGAGCAAAACTTTTGTGCTCAGTTTTCTCAACGGAAAGAGGATCAGCAGCGAAGCGCCAATTAAGGTCAGGATATCCCAGGCGAAAACCTCTTCCGGCATCCAGACAAATATCAAAAAGAGCAGCCCAAAGAAAAAAATAGCCATCCCGCGGCGCAGGTTCCTGTCCGCTATCAATCCTGGATCAACCCCTTCATCTTCCTGCCTTTTGACAGAAATGAAAAGGCTCATGCCGACTAGAAAAGTAAACATGGCGGCCGGGAAAGAGCCGAGCAGCTCAATAAGTTGGTAAAGTGGGCTTTTGTAGTCAATATAACCGGATAACCACTCAATAACGTGAACATGAATCATACCGATAATTGCGATAGTGCGAAGAATGTCGATTGCATGGTAACGTCTTATCTAAACCACCCCATTTTCTCGAATTTAAAAAAGCACAAGTCAGGCCGGAAACTGACCCAAAGGTAAGCAACCCGGGTTGATAGATGCTATTGAATAGAACTATAATCAGTATAATGTAAGCAGAGTATCTGAACAACTATTCATACCTTATTGCCCCCAAATTAAGACACTGTGTATCAAATAAATTTGTGCTTTACAAAAAGGTCAGGGTGTCTTATAATTGTCTATAGTATTAATACAATGCACAAATGGCACGGAGGATAAGTATGAAATTTATTATCAACAGCCGCAGCGGCGTACCGATCTACAGGCAGCTGGTTCAGCAGATTGAAAACGGTATTGTCGGGGGCATTCTCAGCCCTGGTGAACAGCTGCCCACTGTCCGCGAAGTTGCCCTGCAGCTCACCGTAAACCCGAACACCGTAGCCCGGGCTTACCGCGAACTGGAATACCGCGGACTGATCGAGAGCACCCAGGGACGGGGCACTTTTGTCAGTGCGGGTGCTGCTTTCGGCGGAGGTGAAGATAAGGAACTGATCTTTCAGCAGAAGCTTGAAACAGTGCTGCATGAAGCCCGCCAACTTAATATTGATCAGGGACGGGTGGCAGAACTTTTTAAGGAAGCACTGAAACAGTGGAAACAGGAGGAATAGATGATGAATGAATTCCCTCTACAGCTGAGAAACCTGACCAAGGATTATGGGTCGAAAAGCGCCCTTGACAGCGTAAGCCTGAATATCAGTGCAGGTGAAATAGTCGGACTGGTAGGTCCGAACGGAGCCGGCAAAACCACGCTGATTAAAATGATCATGGGGCTGATCCACCCGACGACCGGCTCTGTTAAAATCTACGGCCGGGAGCAAAACAAGCTGCAACCAGGCGATTGGGCCGGCATCGGCTACGTTGCCGACGAACCTATGCTTTACGACTACATGTCCCCACGGCAACTTATTGCTTTTAACCGGCAATTTTACCCCAACTGGAACCAGGATCGCTGCGAAGAACTTTTGACCCGTTTTCACCTGCCTTCCGGTGACAGTATCAAGAATCTCTCCAGGGGAATGAAGACACAGCTTGCCTTGATCCTGGCCCTCTGCCAGGAACCGACTCTGCTGATCCTGGATGAACCGCTCGACGGGCTCGACCCGTTGCGTCGCCTCGAATTCCTGAATATTATTATCGAGGAATTTACCGGACGGGAGGGCCGCTCAATTCTTATATCATCGCACTACCTGGAAGAGTTGGAACGTATAGCCGACCGGGTTGCTTTTCTGCACGAGGGTCGCCTGATCAGGGTGGCTGATATGGAACAGCTAAGGGTAGAGGAGAAAACAATCAGGGTTGTTTTCCAAAAGGAACCCCCGGCTGAGCTCTTGGCCATGCCGGGAATAAAAGCCCTGCAGCAAGAGGGGCAGACCGGATACCTGATCACAATCGAGGACAACTTTCACTCTATATATGAAGCCTGCAGCGCCTTTCCTCATTACGTGCTTGAAATATACCACCGCAACCTGGAAGACATGTTCAGTGATTATGCAGGAAGGGGCGAAAAGGGATGAGTTTTAAGACCCTCATTTTTAAGGAACTAAACCAGATGCGCTGGATAATGGTGATCGGCCTTCTCTTTGGGGTGAACCTGGCTGTAATAGTTTCCGTCACCTTCAGCTGCCTTGCCGATATTGTCGCTGAAATTCCTTCAGAGCTGCTCGATATTCTAGCCCAGTATGAAATTACCCGGGAAATGCTCTTTATTTTTAAAGATTACAGTGTTTACGTCTGGTCGCAGTGGCACGCCAAGAACCTTTACCAGGTCGGCGCCCTGCTCGGGATTATCATGGCTGCTTCGCAATTTGCCGGCGAGGTAAGCAGACGCACTATGGGCTTTTACCTGACCCGTCCGATCAGTCGCCGGCAGGGTTACCTGGGCAAGGTTGCAGCCGGAACCCTGCTCCTGTTGATCTTCAGCTTGGCCGGTCTGGCAGCAACCTGGATTGCCTCAGTGGTGATCGGTTTAAGCGCCGATTGGCCCAAGCTTTTTAGTGCCCTGTTGCTTGCCTTGGTTTGGATCAACAGCTATTACCTGCTTGGGTGCGCCGTTTCGGTCCTGAACCGTGAACCGGTCACGGCAGGAGTGATCACCGGCCTGGCCGGGGTTCTGCTTTCGCTTCCCGGTCTTTACGCACCAATCCGCCACCTTTCGATTTTTTACCAAATGCGGGCGCTGGACTACTTTTTACTGGGTGAACCGATCTGGACCTCCCTGGTTGCCGGTCTGCTTGTAAACGGCTTGCTGCTTTTGATCGGCCTAAGACTATTTGCCGGAAGGGATTTTTAAGGCTGAACTGCTGTTAGCCCTACCCACTGGTTCGGCAGGGATTGATTAACCCATGAGCTGTTCGCCCCATTAATTATTTGTGGTGGGGCAGTTAATAATTATTTAGCGAGGAGGAAGAAAAGAATGTTGCTTACAACCACCGATTTGAAAGTTGAATACGAAGTGCTCGGGATCGTCAGGGGTAACCGGGTCAAGGCGGCCCATGTAGGTCGCGATATTATGGCCGGCCTGAAAAACCTGGTTGGCGGTGAGGTTAAGGAATATGCCGACCTACTGACCAGTGTGCGCGACGCAGCAGTTGATGACATGGTCGACGAGGCAAAAACCATGGGAGCAAATGCTATAGTTGGAATTCGCTTTGCCTCTTCCCAGATTGCCGCCGGAATGGCCGAGATTCTGGTTTACGGCACCGCGGTAAAAATTTAGACGGATACTACTATACTGGCTAAAGTCATATCTGATGGAGCGTTTTTGGTTAACCTGCATTTTTTACATTAAAGGTGCAGGTTGACCTGCTTTATTATGACTATTTCTGTTGATCAAACTTTTAAAACGACTCATTTACCCGTTTACCGTTAATTGTGCCGTTAACAGTTATCCGTCCCATATCTTCACGTTTGTAAATTAGCATTCCCTCAAAGACACCACTTACCTCAACTTCTAAATTAAATATTCCAGTGTCATAATCGTAATCACCAACACCGGTCATCACAAGACCTTCGCTAAAAGAACATTCATCGATAATAAAGGTTTCACCCTTTTCAGAAGGGGCAAATGTCAGGGTTCCCCCATAGGAACAGCCGATCGAAACAGGCGTAACAAAATCCCAGTAGTAGTATTCTGGCAGATAATATATTTCATCGTCTGTGGAAACTAGGGCCTCCAGAATGCTGTCAAAAGCTGAAGCGTGGCGCGGGGCCAGGGGAATAAAATCCTCAATAATGCTGCCCTGACAAATGATCCGGCGCGTTTCGGGCACCACATCATCGACCAGGAAAGCGGTAACCAGATCGTCTATGCAGGAATTGCCCCTTCCGTAAATAACATGCGGTCCACCTTCCTGGGTAATCAGGTAACCATCGGAGAGGTTTTGGAAAACCGAAAGCGCATTAGAGTATGGTGTAGCAGAGTCAGCAGTTGAACCCAGTACAAAAGTGGGAATATTTTCAGCCGCCAGCGGTGCAGGCCTGACATCAGTTTCCAGGGCTCCAGGCCAAAAGACTACAGGCAAGTCTCCGTAAAACCAGCTGGCCATGTAGGGCAACTTAGCTTCGACCGGTAGGCCTGCCTGCAGGTAGGCATTAGCTCGTTCTGTGGGGGTTCCTTCGAAGTAAGAATAATCCTGTGCCTGCACGGAATAATAGATGGCATCGGAGTAGGAGGGATCGTAAATTGCCTCAAAAGTAACCGGATCGACAGACATTGCGCTGTAGAGATGCCTGGCCAGCATCACTAGGTCGTTGTCACGGGAGTAGTAGGCAAGAGCCCTCAGAAAAAGCATTCTGAAATCTTCATCATAAAGGCTGTTGCCGGCAACTGTTTCCAGATCATTAAATGTAAAATAACGGGCATCTGAGGCGCCGTAGGGAAGGGGGAAATTAAAAGCAATAGGCTCTTCTTTCAGCCTCCCGGCCAACCTGGCGTATACTGCCAAAGCATCGGCCCCCATGTCAGCAGCGCAATCTTCATCTCTGTTTCCAGCTTCAAGCGTTGCCACAAGCACTTCATAAGTAGCCGTAGCTCTCTCTTCAAAATATTCGATGCCGCTGAGGGTTAAATCCACTGGCCCATCGAGAATCATGCCGGCCAGACGATCAGGATAGCGGGCTGCATAGGTCTGGGCAAATTGGGTTCCATAGCTTTCCCCGATGATCCAAAACTTCTCTTCGTTCATCATGCTGCGAAATACTTCAAGATCTTCCACGGCCTGGGCTGTTCCCAGGTAAGGAAGGATGGCCGGTTCTCCCATTTCTGCAAAACAGGCCTGCGCAAAAAGTTCAGTATCCCGGAGCATCTTTTTTTCGTTCCCGGGAGCCGAGGTATCCCACTCATTCAGGTTCATGTAATAGGTAGCCGTGGCATAAGGACACTGAAGATCTCCGGAAAGACCAATGCCACGCTGGTCGAAAAAGACCAGGTCAAAATACTCGGGGATTGAGGAGTCGTAATAGGGGACATAGCTGTCGGCCACATAGAGGCCGGAACCTCCTGGGCCACCGGTAGCAATGACAAGCATGCCCTTGCGGATTCCGGAGGCGGGAAGCACCCCGAAAACCACAGTGGTCATGTTTTTATCATCAGGGTTTGTGTGGTCAAGGGGTACCGTGATATCCACATATATAAAGTCGCTATCCGGAAGATAATAACCGCCCATTGATTTAAGGATCGCCGCTGTTTCACTTTCCACAGTAGCTTCGGATGAATCAGGCCGCGAACTGAAGAGCTCAGACAATTGACAACCGGTTAGCAGAAACAATCCTAACAGCAGAAGAGCGATAAAGCGCTTCATATTATAACCTCTCCTATGCTTTATTCTTACTTTTTTTAAGTATTGCCTTGTGTCGGCGAGATCTGCTATTCTGCATTATACAGGTAAAATGTTCTTGTGAATTGATGGTGTCAGGGAGACTTCAACACTCCCCTCTTAGAGACTATGGCTATCAGTAACCTGTGTGCTTTAATATCTTAACAAAAAGGAGAAATTCATGCTTAACTTCATTCGGGCCCATCCCTATTTTATCGTTTTCTTGATCGTTTTTCTGATCTTGCTTTTTACCGGTGTCTTTGCACTTGATTTTACATGGATCGAATCGCTTTTTGCTGCAGCAGTACTTTCTGCCATTGGCGTGGGTATTTCCTGGTTTACATCATATTTTTAAACGAATAATTCAAGAGATCGGGTCTTGAAATATTTGAGCTGCAAAGAACAACTTTGACATCATCATTTTTATTGCATAGAATGGTCATAGAGTCTTCGTGGTTTTACAAAAGCTTATCAAGCCAACATGGAGGTATAATACCATGATTAACAAGGTAAAAAAAATCGTAAAAGGTGAAAATAAGATTGACGGTGCAGGCGTACAGCTGATTAGGGTAATCGGCAAACCGGATGTCTATGATTTTGACCCATTTTTAATGCTTGATGCCTTTGACAGCGATAATCCCGGCACATATATAAAAGGTTTCCCCTGGCATCCCCACCGGGGTATTGAAACAGTTACC
>CAYGHB010000032.1:0-11647 GCA_964349375.1 uncultured Syntrophomonadaceae bacterium
ACCCTGCCCAGACCCTTCTGTGAACGGTAGGCAAGACCGAAGAGAAAGACTGCGCTCATAATGATTACCGCAAAAACCGAAAGCAGGTGCTGGCTTGATGCCGCCTGCAACAGTGGACCCCTTAAGTAGAGAAAGTCGGCCAGGGCGATGATAAATAGATTAAAAAAGTTAGAACCGAAAATATTAGTGACTGCCATATCCAGGTAGCCAAGTCGCACAGCAGCAATCGTAGTTACTGTTTCCGGCAGCGAAGTGCTGATTGCCAGGAGAATGGAACCGACAAAGGTCTGACCAAGATTGGTTTCAAGGGCAATCCGGTTAGCTGCATCAGTGAGGTAAATCCCGGCAAAGATAATCAAGACTGCCGCCAGGGTAAAGTTAAACAGTGCTTTCCCGACAACTTTTCGTCCTCTTTTCTCTGTTGTGGGAGTTGTTCCACCGGTAGGCACCGGCATCTTTTTCTGCTCGTAGCGGAAGATAAGCCTAATTCCCGCAAGATAGATTAAGATGATTAAAATCGTATCAAAACCAATCCAGCCCGCTGAAGCTGTAAAAAAACCGGTCACTGCTATGGCTGCAAAGCAGATCGTAATCATACTTAAACTTGCAACTAAGGCGTGTCCCTGATTAATCCGGGCAGTCAAAGGTCCCCGGCCTTCAAGAAGGTCAACAACTGCTAACAAAGAAAGATTAAATAGACAGCTACCTATAATATTGCCCACTGCCAGGTCCGGAGCATCAATGATTGCAGCCCGAAATGTAACGGATAGCTCCGGCAGCGAAGTGGCGATGGGCAGCATCAGCGCTCCGGCCCAGGCGTTCCCGATCCCTGTATTCTCAGCCACTACAGCGGCGTTTTTCGTGAGCCTGATTCCGGCAAATACAATAATTGCGGCACAAACCAGAAACTGTAACCAATGATTGATCATCAACATTCACCTACTATTTTTTCTTTTTTTTGGTATATGGACCTGACAGCTCGCAGGGGCGAACCCTGTAAACCATTCCTGAAGGGTTAAGCCCGCTTATCACATTAACTGCAGATAGAAGCGGAACAATATAGTTTGCCTATGGAAGTAAGTAAACTGATACATCGTCCTTATGAGTTCTCTATCAGTTTTAACAATCCTGCTTTCAAATTAAATTTTTTCAATAAGCTATTAAGATATTTGATTCCCGTTGATAAAGGGGTTGAAGCGCGCCTCCTCGCCAATAGTCGTCGCCGGCCCATGGCCGCAGTAGACCACTGTTTCGGGAGGAAGGGAGATCAGCTTATCATTAATACTGCTGATCAATTTACTAAAGGAACCACCGGCCAGGTCGGTACGGCCGACAGAACCGGCAAAGAGAGTATCCCCGCAAAAAACGAGACCGCTGCCAACCAGTGATATGGAACCTTCTGTATGACCGGGGGTCTCTATCACCTTTAAAACCTGATCCCCGCATTCAATCCGATCTCCTTCACTGATAAAACAATCCGGTTCAGGCTGTTTCTTGATAACCAGTCCAAGACCATAACCGGGATTTTTGTAAAGGGCCAGATCCTTATCAGAAAGAAAGATCGGAACCCCATACTCCTGCTTGATCTTCCCATTGGCGCCAATATGATCAATGTGTCCGTGGGTGTTCACGATCGACCTGATTATTAAACCCTTTTGTTCAACCCGGGAGATAATCTTTTTGGCATCAGCGCCAGGATCGATAATAACAGCCTCTCCGGTTGCAGCAGAGGAGACCAGGTAACAGTTGGTTCCAAACATCCCAACAGTGATAGTTTCTATGTTGATCATCGGTTTTCATCCTTTCCAGGCCAGTACTTTTGTCATGGCGGAACGCATATGGGTCAGATCAACGGTGTCTGACTCAATAGCACGGCGCAGATCCGAGTTGCCAATCATCAGCAGCGGAACCAGATTACGGGTGTGATCACTGACAGACATGTCCTCAAGGTTACCGTGATCGCTGCAGACCATGATCAATGTATTTCCCGGATCAACCTGCCTGGCGAGGGTTCCGATAAAGCGATCAAGGGTATCAATTACCGGCCATGCCTGCTCACTTTCACCCTGGTGGCCGGTCAGATCGCTTAAAAAATATTCAAAGAAACAAAGATCGTAGCTCCCGCTAATTGCTGCCAAGCGCAGTGCACCTTCTTCCGGGCTAATCTGAGGCAGGTCGTAATCCTGTTTAATCAGCAGGCTGTTGGTTATATCCATGTAAACTGCGCCGCCATTTTGTAAATCTGCCAGTCCGAAAAAATTTAAACCGCCATAATAGGTAACCAATGTAGAACAGGAGTAATGTTCACCAGGCAGCCCTTTCGCCAGCAGATCAAAAAACTGGGGTCGATAGGCATTGGCAAAGCAGACCCGGTAACCAGCCTGCCGGAAGCGCTTTAAAAAACCTTTCAGAGCCAGCAGCCCCCGCAATTTATAGTTTGGGAAACCATTCAAATGACTGCCCAGGTAGGCGGAAGCGTTGATCCCGGTAAATATTGCGGCCTGCCCTGTTGCGCTCTGGGGCAAACCGGGTAGACCTAAGGTAGCGTCAAGCCCCAGCAGTGTAGCCTGACGGCCACTAAAACCGGCCGCCGCTGCAGTAAAACGTTGTCCTTCCAGGATCGAGCCCAAACCAGGGGTGCTGTTAGAAAAGAATGGATTTTCTGCAGCATCTGCGCCTAAGCCAACTCCGTCAACGAAAAATAAGATCAGCTTCAAGACCAGAGCTCCATTTTGCCTGTACTAAGTTTAAGGTTCAACCGGTTCAATTGGTTCGGCTTCTTCCTCTTCCCCGTCCCCGCCGTTTTCTGTTTCATCATTTTCCGGCATTTCCTGGATGATCGGCAGTGACTCCGGTCTTTCACCTAAAGTAACTGCTGCTTGCAACCGCTCACCTTCCCGGTAATACTCCACTGTTACAGTGTCGCCCGGATAGTAGGCGAATAAAACATCAAACAGCAGGGCCAGGTAATAGATCTCCTCCCCATTGATCGCAACAATGATATCACCGCGCTGCAGGCCGGCCCTGTCGACTGCGCTATCCGGCGCAATATCGCGAATCAGCACACCTCTTTCGGGCTGTGCTTCGCCATACTCAAGCCAATCTTCAATGATAACACCCAGGTGAGGCCTTCTGACTTTACCCTCTTCAACAATATCCTTTACCACCCGCTGCACCGTGTTGCTGGGAATCGAAAGACCGATTCCTTCCACCCCGACCAGGGAGATCTTGGCCGTATTGATGCCTATTGTTTCCCCTTTGACATTAACAAGCGGCCCACCACTATTGCCGGGATTGACCAAAGCATCAGTCTGGAGGAAAGTGTAAGCGAAATCGCTGCCCGGAACTCTGACCTGCCTTTTAACTGCACTAATAATTCCGGCAGTTACAGACTGTTGAAAATAGCCGAGCGGGTTTCCAAAAGCCAGAACTGTTTCACCAACTCTGGTTTGAGAAGAATCCCCAAAAACCACATGCTTCAAATCATACTCATCAATCTTCAACACCGCCAAATCGGTCAGAAGATCCTGGCCGACCAGCTCTGCGTCGTAACGCCCCTTGCCGGGAATCACAACAGAAATCCTATCAGCCCCTTCTATAACATGGTGGTTGGTAACGATCAGGCCGTCTGCTGAAATGATTACGCCGGATCCGGACTCAACCTCCTCCATGACTCCCATCAGATCGCCGGTTAGCGATACATGCTTGTTCACACCGACAACTGCCGGCATCACTTGCTCAACCACAGCAACAAAGCCCGGCCCAACCTCACTGGAAATGGGCGGTGCGACCGCAACGGTACTCTCCTCAGACGGCGGCTTAACTACTTCTGAATCCGATGTCAGGCAAAAAGTAAAGAGTGAGTAAATCAAAGCCGCGCCAAGGATTATTCCTAATACTGCGAAAGATAAATAACCTACAAAGGTCCAAAAACCGCCTTTGCATTCGTAGTTGTTGCCTTTATATTCTTTGTCCATGGAGCTTCCCTCCTTAAATACAGTTTATACCAGTTGCAGCCGTCCGTAAAGCGACCCAGAGCAAGATAAATAGTTCTTTATTCTGATCCCCCGACAAGCTGCTCGGGTTCGTCTGCCTTAGCTCTGCGAATCGTGGCGCCAAGCTGCATCAGCTTCTCTTCAAAAAGCTCATAGCCGCGATCGATATGCTCAACCTCGCTGATCTTGCTTTCTCCGTCAGCGATCAGAGCAGCGATCATCAAAGCAGCGCCGGAACGCAAATCCGGAGCGCTGACCGGGGCCCCGGTTAGCGCATAACCTCCCTCTATTAAGGCGGTGCGTCCCTCAACCTTGATCCGGGCGCCCATCCTGATAAGCTCATCAACATGGTTGTAACGGCCGTCAAAAACATTTTCCGTGATCACGCTTAAGCCTTTGGCGACGGATAGCAGAACCATGGCCGGCGGCTGCAGGTCGGTTGGAAAACCCGGGTAAGGAAAAGTTTTTAAATCAGATGGCTTTAATTCCGCTTTTCCGCTTACAGTGATGCTTTCCGGCTCCACGAGGACCTCTGCTCCGGTTTCCCTTAACTTTGCTGTGATCGCCTCTAAGTGCTTTGGAATCACTTCATCAACGGTAACCTCACCTCTGGAGGCAGCGGCTGCGAACATGAAAGTTCCTGCTTCGATTCGATCAGGAATAATCGTATGCCTGGCACCGGATAATTTTTTTACTCCTTCAATGCGGATTACATCTGTTCCGGCGCCCTTGATAGATGCGCCCATGGCATTTAGAAAGTTGGCTACATCTACAATTTCCGGTTCTTTGGCCACGTTTTCCAAAATTGTTTTACCTTCAGCTGTCGCCGCGGCCAGCATCAGATTAATGGTCGCCCCGATAGAGACGACATCAAAGTAGATTCGCGCACCTACCAGTTTATCGGCTGTGAGGGTAATCATCCCATGCTCGATATTTATTTTTGCTCCGAGCGCTGAGAAGCCTTTAAGATGTTGGTCTATTGGCCGTGGGCCAAGATCGCAGCCCCCGGGGATCGGCACCTCCGCCCGGCCGAAACGGCCTAAAAGCGAACCCATAAAATAGTAAGAGGCACGCATCTTTTTTACCAGGTCATAGGGAGGAGCAATCCCGGAAAGATTAGCTGTCGTCAGCTCAACGGCATTTCTACCCCTGCGGCGAATCTTTACGCCCAGATAGTCAAGAATGGCTATCAGGGTACGCACATCTGTGATATCGGGCAGATTCTCCAGGCAAACCATCTCAGGCGAGAGGATCGCCGCCGGAAGAACAGCAACTGCAGCATTTTTTGAACCGCTTATTTTAACTCTACCTGCAAGTTCAGTGTTACCTTTGATGATTAATCGATCCATTAGTACCTCCTGCTGCGTTAGCTGCTCCAAAAAATTATTGTTCCATTCTTTGCCGGTTACTGCAGCTGCTCCGGAATAACAATTTCCTGTTCCTTATTACCGGTAAAAGCATTGATGTAATAGTGTTGCCCGTTGATCAGAATACGCCATACGGGCGGAATTTCCCATTTCTCTGCATCATAGTCTCCACTGTAATAACCCAATTCAACTTTAGTGATCATCTGCGGTTCCGGCGCCGGCCCCAACTCATAAACCAAATTGCTCAGGGCTTCCGCCGCCGAGATAACCCTTATTTCACGAATCGGGATTCTTTCAACAGGCTCCAGCCAATAAAGATCAACCGACTGGATCCTGTCATCAATTATTTTTACTTTCAGCTGACCGGAAAAAACGGGAGCCTCATTGATAATCTGATTATAGTATACAACAATTGTGGAAGCTTCGTCTCTTTCTAAGTAATCAAAGTTTAACCCGTCAAAGTTCAATTGCTTTTCAGCCAGAAATGCATCTACCGCACTTCTGATCTCGCGCGACTCCATGCCGTAAAGGTTTTCGCCTATCACAACAGGTGGGTTATAGAATATGGTGATCAGGCCGCTGGCATGAATAACCGCTGTTTCACCTTCTATATAGTAGTAGTTCGCATCTTCAGCCTGGTTAATGCTGGCGCCTTCTCTTAAAAAGTGGAGCAAGACAGAGCGCTGGACAGCCAGCGACTGCGAGACCGACAAAAAATCGATACTTTGAACTGCCCTGTTAATCGGCGTCTCAAGGCTATAGTTGTTTTCAGCGAGCATCTGTTCCGTCAGGCGCAGCTCTTCTGCCGATACAGCCACCCTGGTCAGACGGCCAAAATCCGGCCAGAACAGATGGTAGCCTAAAAAAAGATTAAGAGCGGCAAAAGCGATGATCAGAATTAGCTTAGCCCGGCCAAGGTTCATCGTAAATCCTCCGCTTTGAACTGCAACAGGTTGTCAATACGCAATAGGATCCGCCGGTCGTTTATCTGAATATGCCATATTGGCTCCGCCCATAATTCATTAACTCCGGCTACAACGGCATATCCAAGATTAAAGGCTTCCAGTTTCAACTCCGCAGACTGCTCTTCTGCGTCCTTGCGGAACAGTTCGACAGCTATTTTCAGGGCTTCCTGCCAGCCCGCTGATACCCGCAGTTCCGCCTGATCCTGATCGACAGCCTGAACATTATAAATTAAACGGCTGAAGTGGATCAAGCCCCGATCGTTAAAGACGATCCTGGTCGGTCTCGCGGCATAGAGGGGATAACCGCGGTAATACATTCTCCACTGGGCACTGTAGGAAACAGAGCGTCCCAGGCGAGAATGCGTAATCTTCTCCAGCCTTAAGCCAGCCGGCCAACCTCCGTGGAAACTGATCAGCGTACCGCTGCTATTTAGCGCTTCCGCGACTGTCTGGTTTGCTTCACCTTCCTCGAGGCGCGGGTATGAATACTCAAAACCGGCAGCAGTCAGGCGCAAACCCCTTTCCCCATCAGTGTAGATAACCGCCCCGTCTTTCTCCTCAATCGTGCGGGCCAGGCTGTAGTCAACAAAAAAGGTTTTCAAAAGCTGTTCTTTATTGATTGTTTCCGCCTTAACCGGATACCTGGCCAGGGTTATATCTTGCTGCGGCAGGAAGAATGCTCCTGCTACTATAAGGCCTTCACCTGCCGCTGCTGTGGCGGTATTACTGTCAAGCAGCTTATAGGTAGCTCGCTCTTCCTCTCCCGCAAGAACAATCAGCTCTTTTAAGGCCGCGGTCTGCGAGGCAGTGAGTTCCGCTGCAGCTAATAGTTCTTCGTCAGCTGTAAAGAGCCGGATCCAGTAAGACTCGTTCCAGCTTACCAGGTCAAGTCTGGCCAGTTCACCTTCCGGAAGAATAGGCAAGAGTGACTGATCGCTGCCAACTGGTAAAAAGGGGTTCATGTAGCAACTGAGCAGCAGAGGCGCCCCTTCAGGAAGATCAGCAGCTCCTGGAATTTCTTCCTCAAAAGCTCTGTTCATCAGCCCCAGAATTTTTTCCCACAGCCGGTAATAGAGCTGTTCGCCTTCCCTGAAGATATGGAAACCGTTTTCCGCATTTGTCACGATTGTTTCGGGAAAGACAATTTGCTCCGGGTGACGAGGCTGCTCAATAATGATCCTTTCGTAGATATCTTCATCCGCAGTCAGTTCAACCGGTTGTTGCCCGTACCAAAGCTGGTAGGTCAAAAGCAGGCTCGTGCCGACCAACGCTAAAAGTATCAAGCTTTTTAAGTTTTCTTTCATAAAGTGGTTACTGCTCCTTCATCTACACCGGGCAGGGTGAAATAGACTGCTGTACCAATACCGGGGACACTTTCGATCCATATATTTCCACCGTGACCTTCGACCACCTTGCGGGCGATGGAGAGGCCCAGTCCTGTGCCGCCAAAATCCCTGCTTCTTGTTTTTTCAACCCGGTAGAACCGTTCAAAGATCCGTGGCAGCTCCTGTTCGGGAATACCTGTGCCGGTGTCGGCTATGCACACATTAACTGTCTCTGCATCGACCTTAGCGCTGATCTCGATTTGGCCATCGATGCCTGTATATTTAACGGCATTTATTAAAAGGTTTGAAAAAACGCGCATCACCTTGTCGCGATCGACATAAACCGGGTAATCACTAAAATCCGGCGCAATGCTGATTGTCGGCAGTTTTTTCCCCTGCTTGTGTTTCAGGTTATCCACCGCTTCCTGCGCCAGATCTTTTAAACTGATCACTGTCTTTTGCCAGTAGACCCGGCCCGCATCCATTTGCGACAGTGTGAGCAAGTCCTTAACCATGGCCACCATCCTGTCAGTTTCGGCAGATAGAACCCTTAAAAAACGAGTGCGCACTTGCGGATCATCTGCCGCACCATCCAACAGGGTTTCAACATAACTTTTTACGGTAGAAAGCGGTGTTCTCAATTCATGGGAAACGTCAGCGACAAACTCTTCCTGCAGACGGGCCAACTCTTTCTCCCGCGTAACATCGTGAATCACGATTAAGGTCCCATTTAACTTGCCCTTTTCGATTTTAAAAGGGGCTATCTTGATCTCTACTATGTAGCTTTCGGCCGGGCCGGCCAGCTCAGCCATATATGGCTCTTGATCCCGAAAAAAATGTCTGACCGCGTCCTGCCCGATCAAGTTACGCAGGAGGTGGAAACCCGATCGCCCCAGAGCCGGAACCGTTAACCCCATAATCCGGACCAGACTGCGGGCTGATGGATTGATCTGAATCACATGCCCTTTTCCGTCGAGAGCAATGATTCCATCTGTCATATTGTAGATGATCGCCTCAACTTTGCTTTTTTCCGAAGAAATCTCATCGATTGTCTGGCTAAGCTGCTCAGCCAGATAATTAAATGTTTCACCAAGCCGACCAATCTCGTCTGCGGTTTGCACTACAATTTTACGGGAAAAATCGCCGCCGGCCATGTAGTTGGCCTGATCTGTAACTTCTTTGATCGGCGCAGTGATCGTTCTGGTAAGAATAACGCCTAAGACAAAGCAGATCAGCAGAGCCACCAGGACCCCGGTGAGCAAAATGGTTTTCACTTCATTGAGGGTATTATCCACCGCTTGCAACGAGCCGCTCAGGTAAATAACGCCAATGGTGCTTTGCCCGCTGGTCACCGGGTAAGCCAGGTAGTAGCGTCTTTCCTGGCTGGCCGGATCAAAACGGATCACATCACTGGTATGTCCGGCCAGAGCCCTGGTAATCTCATCCCTGATCAGGCGGCGGCCGATCAGTCCCTGGCTGCCGGATGTTCCAACAATATTGGCGTAACTGTCGAGAATGATGATCTCCATGGTATAAAGATCTCTGAACTCGCGGGCCAGGCGCACGGTATCTTCCGCCCAGCCCTGACCATCGCCAAGGGTCGGCTGCATGAAAACAGAAAGTAGACGAGCCTGGTTTTCAAGACCTTCTTTAAAGTTTCTTAAATAGTACTGCTCCAGTGATTGGACAAGATAAACACTGATCAGCTGCAGTGAAAAGAGAATGAGCATCAGAAAGACAAAAATAATTTTCCACTGGAGGCTGTTAAATATTTTACCTCCACCTGAAATAATAGCCGACACCCCTTTTAGTGTGAATGATTTCCGGTTTTGCCGGGTTAATTTCCATTTTTTCCCTTAGGCGACGTATAGTCACGTCTACGGTCCGCTCTTCGCCCACATATTCGTAACCCCAAACCTGATCTAAGAGCTGCTCACGGCTAAAAACGAAACCGGGCCTTGCCATCAGGAACAACAGCAGGTTATATTCCCGCAAAGTGAGTTCAACAGGCTGCCCCTGGCAGTATACCTGAACCCGATCACGATCCACGGTAATCGGACCAATGCTTAACTTTCCCTGCTCTGGTTGTGGGCTACTGGGGCCAGGATCGCTGCGCCTCAGAATTGCCCTGACCCGGGCCGTTATCTCCCTGGCGCTGAATGGCTTAGTAACATAATCATCCGCACCCAGCTCCAACCCCAGTACCTTGTCGGTCTCCAGCTCTTTTGCGGTGAGCATTATAATCGGGATATCCCGGGATGAGCGAATTTCACGGCATACCGTAAAGCCATCTTTCTTCGGGAGCATAATATCTAAGACAATCAGGTCCGGGTTCTCTTCCTCAACCATACGCAGAGCCTCTTCACCGTCATAAGCGGTATAAACCAGATAGCCTTCCTTTTCAAGGTTGTACTGAAGGATTTCAACAATCGGTTTTTCATCATCAACAACCAATATTTTTTTCAAATGATCGTTCACCCCAGATGACATTTTTCAGTAGTTCTACTGGTAATCACATAGCGGATGGAGCTTATTTAATGCTTCGCGATCCACCCAGAAAACCCTTTTAGCTCCTGAAGCGCGTAAGAAGTCCTTCCCTTTTGCGAGGGAAGGACTTCTTACGCCTAATAAACTCTGTTATGGAGTGAAGAATTGCAATGGATCAATCGGAGTATGCTGGTAATAAGTTAGCCACTCGCCGGTGCCGTCGTCCAAGCGTATTTCAAAATGCAGGTGCGGCCCGGAGGAACGTCCTGTTGAACCGGCCTTGGCAATTACTTCACCCTGCCGGACAGCATCGCCTTCCTTAACCAGGTTTTGACTGTTATGCAGGTAAAGCGTCCAAAACGATCCATGGTACAAAATCAGGTAGTTACCCTGGGACCCGCCATACCCCGAAAACCAGACAACGCCACTGTCAGCAGCCAGGATATTCGTGCCCGTATTGGCATGAATATCGATCCCGGTGTGCCAGGAACTGAAGCCCCGGCCAGGGGTTATCTCTCCACCGCCTTCCACCGGCCAGATAAAGCGGCCGGTACCCACAGCGGAAACTTTCGCTGTTCCAATGGTCTCCACCTGGGTTACCGGCTCGGTGATGATCGTTTCCCGGACCTTAATCCGATCCAATTCGACACCGTTCTCTCGTGTTATATGGTAAACAATCTCTTTGAGACCTTCTTCTCCCTCAACGGTGATCTCCCGTTGAACCACCCAGAGTTGATCACTATAAACGTGCTCTACCTCGAAAGGGATCTCTTCCCTGACCATCGCCTCTTCAACCGTCGTAACGCTGACCTCTTTATCGTTGATCACCGGAAGATCAGTTTTTCCGTCAGGTTCTTCTGATAAATACATGATCGAAAAAGGCAAATCATAATATCCCGGGGCATAACCATTGCCCTGGGCAATAAGGTCTAGCGAGGGCGGTAAGAACGCCAACCGTTGTTCAGTTTGCAGATCGATGCCGGTGAGCAGGCTCACCACTTGGTCAGGTTCCAAAATTGCTTCAGGATCGACCAGGCCCGGTTCAACAGCCAGCTCTTGATTGATTGTAGTCGCAATGGTTCTTGTTCCATAGCCATTAGAGGTGTACACGCTTTTTAGCTTACTCAGAACGAGATCCAGATCGTCTTCGCTGCGCACGGCAACAAAGGGCTCGCCATCTACTGTTATCACGTAAGCGTCAGTTTGAAAGGTAAGCTGCTGCCTGATAGTCGCCTGTACTTCCTGGGAGGCAGACTTGGCGCCAGGCCTGAATTCTTTAATCAGCAGCACTTCCGCAGCCGGCTCCATGGTCATGCCGTAGAGATCGCCGTAGCGGTCAGTTAGATGGGTAATAAACTGCTCGACCTCTGTCGCGCTTTTTACAACGCCGACTTCCTGCTCATTTACCATTACAACATACACGTAATTACCAAAGTAGTCGTGCAGGCCAAGTGACAAAACAACCATGCAGACTGCCAGCGCTATAAAAGAAAGCCTGCTGAGCTTCC
>CAYGHB010000033.1:0-11475 GCA_964349375.1 uncultured Syntrophomonadaceae bacterium
TGATCTGCCGCCGCTTAAAAAAGCTTTGGATGAGGTGGAAAAGAACCTGCTCAAGCATGCCCTGCAGCGTTTCCGGACAACCTACGAGATTGCGGAAGCTTTGCAGATTGATCAATCCACGGTGGTGCGCAAGCTGCGTAAGCACAATCTGAGAGCGGAATAATTAACTGCATAGTAAAGTTTAATGCAATAATGCATCAATAATGCAGCAATGCATTTTTTTTGTGCCCTTCGCCCGCTTCAAACCTGCTATGTCTCTTCAGTTGCGATCAAATTTCCCCTAAAATCATAGGTTTTTCAGTCAGGCTGAAAAACCTGTTCTTTTTTTGTGAATGGCATCACTATTGCTATACATATGATTAGAAATAAACGTATGAAGAAAGGGGTTAAAATGAATGAGTGGTCATGGCGGTAAAGGCGCCCCCTACGGACCGGGGCCCAAGTCTCAGGAGCTGCTCAAAATGCGTGACGAGCACGTTGCCCGCGGCATTTCCTACGTGCTGCCGGTGTTTGTTGATGAAGCAAAAGGAGCAATAATCAAGGACGTTGACGGCAACGAGTATCTCGATTTTACGACCGGTATCGGTGTCGTTAATTTCGGTCACAATCACCCTGCGGTGGTTGACGCAATTAAAACTCAGGTCGATCATTATCTGCATACCTGTTTCATGGTTACCATGTACGAACCATATGTCCAGTTGGCTGCCGGCTTAAACAAATTAACTCCAGGCAGCTTTGCCAAAAAAACTGCGTTGTTCAACAGCGGTGCTGAGGCGGTTGAAAACGCTGTTAAACTGGCTCGTCGTTACACCAAAAAAACAGCTATGGTCTCCTTAGAATGCGCTTTTCACGGCCGGACCCTGATGACCATGACTCTTACTTCTAAAGTAAAGCCCTATAAATACGGTTTCGGTCCTTTTGCGCCCGATGTTTATAAAATTCCCGCAGCTTATTGTTACCGCTGCCGTTTCGGACTAACCTATCCTTCCTGCGATCTGCAGTGTGCCCGGTATCTTGAGCAGTTTTTTGCTGTCGAATGTACGGCTGATAACGTGGCGGCAGTAATTGCTGAACCGGTCCAGGGAGAGGGTGGTTTCATCGTGCCGCCGGCCGATTATTTTAAGGTGCTGCACGAAATCTGCCGCAGAAACGATGTGCTGCTGATCGTTGACGAAATCCAGTCCGGTTTTTACCGCACCGGAAAACCGCTGGCCAGTTTCCACTACGGCATTGAGCCCGACTTGATTGCCATGGCTAAATCTTTGGCCGGTGGATTGCCGATTAGCGCTTTAACCGGCAGGGCAGAGGTGATGGATGCAGCCGGTCCAGGCGAAATCGGCGGAACCTATGGTGGAAACCCCGTCGGCTGTGCCGCTGCTTTGGCTGTTCTTGAAACTGCCGAAAAGGAAAAATTGGCCGATCAGGCTGAAAAAACAGGTCGGATTACGGCAGACAGACTGGACCAGATGGCAGAGAAATATTCGATGATTGGCGAACACCGGGGATTAGGCGCAATGCGGGCGCTGGAACTTGTTAAAGACCGTGAAACTAAGGCCCCCGATCCGGACCGGGCTAAAGCGGTGGTTAAGCGTTGTCATGAAAACGGCTTGATCATCATTACCGCCGGTATTTTCAGCAACGTGATCCGTCTGCTGATGCCGGTTAATATTCCCGCCGATCAGCTTAATCGGGGGCTGGATATTCTCGAAGCAGCTATTGCTGCAGAAGAAGGAGGCAGCCGTTAATTGTATTCAACTTTTGGTAAGATCTTAGTCATCGATCTGAATAAATCCGATATCAGCGAGAGGAAGTTGGAAGAGGAAATATTTCAAGATTACCTGGGAGGCAAAGGCCTGGGCAGCTATTTGCTATATAAAATGCTCCCACCCGGAGTTGATCCCCTCTCTGCCGACAACCTGCTGATCTTTACGACCGGCCCGGCTACCGACAGCCCCTTGGCCCCGGCCTCACGCTTTGGTGTTTTTAGTAAATCGCCGGCCACAGGGCTTTACTCCGAATCTTACAGCGGAGGGCATCTGCCCCCGGTGATGAAAAGAACCGGTTACGATGCGATCGTGATCAGCGGGGCGGCCGACAAACCCTGCTACATATCTATTTCTGAAGAAGGCGTTAATTTTTACGATGCCGGCGACATCTGGGGCAAGGAGTCTTATGCTGCGGAAGAAGAAATTGTTAAAGCGGTCGGAGTCAAAGGTTCACAGGCGCTGGTGATTGGGCCGGCTGGAGAAAGAAAACTCGCTTTTGCCTGTATCAAGAACAACCGCTGGCGCAGCGCCGGCAGGACCGGCCTCGGTGCGGTGATGGGTTCCAAAAATTTGAAAGGAATCGTTTTCAGCGGCAGCGCCAAAGCTGCGCCGGCTGATGAAGAGGGCTTAACCAACTGGAGCCGCAACTTCTTCCAAAGCTATAAAGACTCACCGGAGGCACGTCTCTACAAAGAAAAAGGCACGCCCGCCCTGGTTGCGGTTACCAACAATGCCGGCTGTTTTCCGACCCGTTACTGGTCAGCAGGGACTCTGGAGGGCTGGGAAAAAATCAGCGCCGACTACATGCAAAACGAAATGACAGTAAAAGCCCGTGGTTGCTACCGCTGTTTCTTCGCCTGCGGTAAGTTGACTACTGTTGACAAGGGGCGGCACCGGGGTTTAACGATCGAAGGCCCGGAATTTGAAACCATTTATGCTTTTGGCGGCCTCTGCTGCCTGCCTGAGATGGAAGAAGTACTTTACTTAAACGATCTCTGCGATCGCTGGGGGATCGACACAATCAGCGCCGGTAACCTGGCGGCCTTTGCCATCGAGGCCGGTCTACGGGGTAAGCTTGCAAAAGCGCCCCGCTACGGCGATGCCGATTCCATAGCAACTTTCCTGGAAGAGGTGGTAGAAGGCAAAGGCGATGGGACTATCTTTGCCAAAGGGATCAGGGAGGCGGCCAAAATACTCGGGATGGAAGACTTCGCCATCCATGTCAAGGGCTTAGAACCGGCCGGTTATGACCCTCGGGTTTTAAAGGGAATGGGCCTGGCTTATGCCACTTCTGACCGCGGTGCCTGTCATTTAAGAACGACTTTTTACAAACCGGAGTTGAGCGGGATGATTGACCCGGCGCAAATTAAAGGGAAGGCCAGGATGTTTATCGACTTTGAGGATCGTCTGAATATCTATGACTGCCTGATTTTCTGCCGCTTTTACCGCGACCTGATTCATTGGGAGCAGTTGATAGAAGTACTCTACCTGTTGACCGGTATCCGCTATAGCGTAGCCGATCTGCATTCAGTCGCTTCCAGGGTGCAGAACTTAACCCGATTATTCAACCTGCGCGAAGGGGCGACAAGAGCCGATGATAGTTTACCTGAGCGCTTGCTGAAAGAGCCGATCAACGAGCAAAAAAATCTGATTACCAGAGAAGAACTAGATGCGATGCTCAGCGACTACTACCTGCTGCGCGGCTGGGATCAAAATGGTATTCCCCCGAAAGGGATAAACAATAATAATGGAATGAAAAGGAGGATATAAAATGGCAGTAGAAGTTGAAGGCATAAAGAAGGAAGACAATGTACTGACCGCTACGTTAAACTTGATTAAGCAATCGGTGGAATTAGCTGAGCTATCAAGTGAGGTTTACGAACACTTAAGAGTACCGGCCAGGTTTGTAGAAGTCTCAATCCCTGTTGAAATGGATAACGGTTCTACCAAGGTGTTTACCGGATATCGCTCCCAGCACAACAATGTTTTCGGACCTTACAAGGGAGGGATCCGTTATCACCATCTAGTGGATGCCGACGAAGTAAAAGCGCTGTCGGTTTTGATGACCCTGAAATGTTCACTCGTCGACGTGCCATTCGGCGGCGGTAAAGGTGCCGTGGTCTGCGATCCCTACTCGATGTCGATGAAGGAAAAAGAAAAAATGACCCGCGGCTACGTGCGGGCGCTCGGTTCTTTCATTGGCCCGGAGACGGACATCCCCGCTCCGGATATAGCAACCGATGCCCAGGTGATGGCTTGGATTGCCGATGAATACAGCACAATTATGCGCGAGCCATCTTTCGGTGTGGTAACCGGCAAGCCTCTGGCTGTCGGTGGTTGTGTGGGCCGGAAAGAAGCAACAGGGCGCGGTTGTTTCTTAGTTACCAGGGAAGCGGCAAAAGCTTTTAAGATTCCCTTCGAGCATGCCCGTATTGCTATCCAGGGTTTTGGTAACGTCGGCAGCAACGCCGCCATCTTATTTGCCGAAGCGGGTTCTCCGGTTGTGGCCGTCAGCGATGTCAGCGGCGGGATCCATAATGCAGAGGGCATCGATATTTACAAACTGTTACAGCACGTAGAAGAGACCGGATTTGTCAAAGGTTTCCCCGGTTGCGAGGAGATCACCAATACTGAGCTTTTGGCTGTTGACTGCGACATTTTAATTCCAGCTGCCCTGGAAAACCAGATTACAGGAGCAAATGCCGATCAGGTTAAAGCACGAATAGTTGTTGAAGGCGCAAACGGCCCCACCACCCCCGAGGCCGATCAGATTCTTAAAGATAAAAATGTGCTGGTTGTTCCCGATGTTTTAGCCAACAGCGGTGGGGTTACCGTATCCTACTTCGAGTGGGTTCAGAACAACTACGGCTTCCGCTGGGATTTAGAAACAGTAAACCGCCGTTTAGAAGAGAAGATGGTTGATGCTTTCAAGATGGTTTATGGCTTCTATTGTGAAAGATGCATCGGTTCCGATATGCGCACCGGAGCGTACATGTACTCGATTCAGCGGCTTGCTGAAGCGATGCATTACCGCGGTTGGTTACGCAACGGCACTCAAAAGAGTTAGTGTTTTAAGAGTGATTGGGCAATTATTCGGCGGCACGGGGCGGTTTATTGCCGCTCCGCAGCTGCCGCTGTCACGCTCTATATTTACCGCTTTTTGGGTGGAGCCTGATAAAAATGTGTTTAATTTTTAATTTATGCAAAATTATCTTTTGTACTTTGGTGTTTTTCTGTCACTTCTTGTCGGCTGTTGATTAGAATATTAATCAGTGGTTTAATAGGCTAAGGAAGGGGATCTGAAATCTTGACCCGGACCGTAAAAGAGAAATCAACCGCAGTTTTAAAAATAAACCAGGAATGGTGTAAAGGCTGCGGAATCTGTGCAGCTTTCTGTCCAAAGGAAGCTCTTTTTATTAATACTGCCGGAAAAGCTGAGAAATATAGCGATAGGTGTACTGCCTGTGGAGTGTGCGAGCTTTTCTGCCCCGACTTTGCACTTGCTGTGGTCAGAAAGGGGATTTCCGCTTATGGCTGAAGCTAAGCCGGTTTTGATGCAGGGTAATGAAGCTTGCGCGTTAGGAGCAATAAATGCCGGGGTCCGTTTTTATGCCGGATACCCGATAACTCCCTCTACGGAGGTCGCCGAGCAGATGGCGGTGCGGCTGCCTGAAATTGGCGGGGTATTTATCCAGATGGAAGATGAGATCGCCAGCATGGCTGCCGTTATCGGCGCCTCGATCGGCGGGATGCGCGCGATAACCGCTACCAGTGGGCCCGGTTTTTCGTTGAAGCAGGAAAACCTCGGCTATGCAATCATGGCCGAAATACCCTGCGTGGTGGTCAATGTCCAGCGGATGGGTCCGAGCACCGGGGTCCCCACTGCTCCGGCCCAGGGAGATGTGATGCAAGCCCGCTGGGGGACCCATGGCGACCACCCGATTATCGTATTTTCACCGGCTTCTGTTTATGAAACTTACTACCTGACTATTGCTGCCGTAAATTTAAGTCAAAAATTGAGACAGCCGGTTATCATGCTTCTCGACGAAGTGATCGGCCATATGCGAGAAAAGGTTCTTATCCCCGAATCAGGAAAGCTGCTGGTGGAAAAATCGAGCGACCAGGTGCCTTCAGATTGGAAACCCTATGATGAAAAGGGTTTAACTCCCCTGGTGCCTTTCGGCTTCGGTCATTACTATCATGTTACCGGACTTTTTCACGATCAGTACGGTTTCCCCACCGGCGACCCGCCTCAGGTTGAACGGGCGCTTGATCGGCTTCATGCAAAGCTCGATAAGTATCGCGATGAAATTGTATTGACCAATTACATCGGACATAAGGAACCACGGGTAGCAATCGTTGCTTATGGCTGCACGGTCCGGTCGGCCCGTTCCGTGGTCAAAAAGGCTTACTGGCAGGATCGCCTGCCGGTTGGTCTCTTAAGCCTGCAGACAATCTGGCCTTTCCCTGCCCGTGAGATAGAAGCGCTGGCCAAGCAGGTTGATGTCATCATCGTTCCCGAAATGAACATGGGACAGATTGTTGGCGAGGTAGAGCGTTACGCCTGCGGTCAGGCTAAAGTAATACCGCTTAACCGTTACGACGGAGAAATGATTACTCCGAGTCAAATATCTGAATTAATCGGGAGGTGGCTGTCATAGAGCAGCTAACCCAGGATTTTTTACGCACCAAGAAGCTGCCGCACATCTGGTGCCCGGGATGCGGCAACGGTATTGTCACCGCAGCCCTGGTCAGGGCCATTGAACGAGGGGGCTATGATCAGCGCGAGATAGTTATTGTATCTGGAATTGGCTGTTCATCAAGAGCTGCAGGATATCTGAACTTTAATACTTTGCACACCACCCATGGCCGGGCACTTGCCTTTGCCACGGGTCTTAAAATGGCCAGACCGGAACTGACCCTTTTTGTGATCATGGGTGACGGAGACTGCAGCGCCATCGGCGGAAACCACTTTATTCATTCTGCCAGAAGAAACATCGATCTCAATGCTATTGTAGTCAACAACCACATCTACGGGATGACCGGCGGACAACACTCACCGCTTACCCCGATTGGTAAGAAGGCTACAACTGCTCCGGGAGGCACCCTGGAGAGAGCTTTTGATCTGCTTGAATTGGCCAGAGGCGCCGGGGCGACCTTTGGCGCCAGGGGAAATGCCGCCCAGCCGCGGCAGCTTGAACAGCTGATCGTGCGGGCTGCCAAACATAAAGGCTTTTCAGTGGTTGAAGCGCTTTCACCCTGCCCGATTGCTTACGGCCGGAGGAATAAACTTGGCGGAGCGGTCGAAATGCTCAAAGGGATGAAAGAGAGCAGTATTTCTGTCGAGCGTGCTGCCGAAATGGATGAAGAAGAGCTTGCAGGCAAGACCATGAACGGTGTCATCTACTCGTTTGATGCTCCTGAGTTTTCATCAGAGTATCACCGGATGATCAAAAAAGATCAGGAATGATGCGGAGGGTGTAAGATGGCTAAGAGGCAGGAAATATTACTAACCGGAGCTGGTGGGCAGGGACTGATTTTAGCTTCAATTGTCCTGGCTGCTGCTGCTGTAAATGACAACAAAAACGTGGTGCAAACCCAGTCCTACGGTCCCGAAGCACGGGGCGGGGCCAGCATGTCAGGCGTGATTATCGATGTTGATACGATCGAGTACCCGAAAGTGACCAAGCCAACAGTTCTGCTCTGTATGAACCAGGCTTCATATAACAAGTACCTGCCAAGAGTAGAACCGGGCTGCGTGATTATTACCGATTCTACTTTTATCAGCGGTCCTTTTAAAGAAGAACTGCAGATTAAATCACTGCCGATCACCAGGATGGCCAAAGAGATTCTGAAACGTGAAGTGGTGGCCAATATGCTGGCGCTCGGGGTGATCAATGCTGCAACCGGCCTTGTTGATCGGGATATTTTCAGAGAAAGTGTTTACAACATGGCGCCAAAGGGAAGTGGTGAGCTCAATCAGGAAGCCTTTGATCTGGGCTACCGCCTTTACGAGGAGGGTCCGGAGCAGCTTAGCAGAGCATCAGCTCAAACCTCTGGGTAAAAGAGTTTTTTTAGTTCTAGTCCTTACCATAGTTGCCGGCGAACTCTTTATTGTCAGTGATATGGGGCCTTTCCGATTTTCAATCGGAACGGTACTCTTTGTTTATGCTGTTTTAAGCCTTAACCAGCTTCTGATTATTCCAGCCGCTTTAATGGTTGGTTTTTTTATTTTTTTACTCCGCCTGACTCTGGATCACTTTATCCTGCTCCCTACGGAGAATTTCCTGTTCTGCCTTCCTCATCACTTTTCCGGTGCCCTTGGGTTTTTATTCTTAGGCCTATTTTTGTATTTCGGTAAAATCGGGGACCGGGAACGTCGTTTTTCACTATTTTTCATTCTCTCCCTGGTTCTGGCGGTAACGGCATCAAACCTGGTTGAAGCCCTGATCAGGCTTTCACCGGCAGAGGTGATCGGGGGTGGCGGTTTTATCTATCTTCCCCTGGTCTCGGCAGTCCAGATCTTTCTTGTGATCAGCCTCTTCAGTATCAATCAGTTTCAAAAGACCATGGTTCTCGATGAGCAGCAGCGTGTTTCCGAAGAAAATTTACTGTTGATCGCTGCGGAGCTCTATGATGAGCTTTTTTACATGCAAAAATCGATGGAAAATATAGAAAATATTATGGCAAAGAGTTATAATTTACATAAAAAGTTAAGGGAAATGAATCTCTCCGATCGATCACTGGAAGTTGCTGCTCTTAAGGTGGCCCAAGAGGTTCACGAAGTAAAGAAAGATACGGTTCGGATCCTGGCTGGGATTGGTGAAGTAATCGAGATCCGCAAAGACAGGCCGATCATGAAACTGGCAGAGGTCCTGGACCTGGTGATTAAAACCAATCGCAGCTATGCCATGAGTTTGGGGAAAAAGGTGCACATTAATATTGTTAATGAAGCGGATCTGCAGGTCAGCCAGATCTATCCCCTGCTGGCGATCCTTAATAACCTGGTTTCCAATGCTGTTGAAGCGATCGCCGTTGAAGGTTATATCGACCTGCGGGTCAGGATCAGGAGTCGTATCTTAAGGATATCAGTGTGCGATAACGGCGACCCGATTCGCGAAAGCAACCGCAGGTTGATTTTTGAACCCGGTTTTACCACTAAATTCAGTGCAAACGGTGTACCTTCAACCGGTATCGGGCTGGCCTATGTGAAAGGGTTGGTCGAAAATTTCCGGGGTAGGGTTTACTTAAGGATCGGTGAAGGTGAAAAGTGTTTTGTAATGCTGATCCCCCTTCGCAGCATTGCAGGAGGTTAAAAAATGGAGTTTACTTTCTTCATTATCGATGATGATCTGGCCTGCCGCAAGATCCTGGCGCAGATCATCGAAGATGAAAGTTTAGGTGAAGTGATAGGTGAACTGCCCGACGGTCAGGGTAATGTTGTGGGGACTGTAGCCTATCACCAGCCCGATGTATTGCTGGTTGACCTTTTAATGCCCGGCAAAGACGGGGTTGAGATAGTGGAGCAGCTGCGAGCTAGGGATTACAGGGGTAAAATAGTGATGATTTCCCAGGTTGAAAAAAAAGAGATGGTTGCCCAGGCTTATGCGGCAGGGATCGAATTCTACATCAATAAGCCGGTTAACAGGGTGGAAGTAATTTCTGTGATCAGAAATGTTACCGATCGGATCAAAATGGAGCAGTCCTTTGAGCAGTTACGTGATTCACTGGCCGCCCTTGATCGAATCGGCGACCTGAAACGTAATTACAGGCGCAGCGAAGCGCAGCCTTTTGATCGTGAAACAATTAGGGAAAGAACGCGGGAGCTGCTGGCCGACCTTGGTCTGCTCGGTGAGCCCGGAAGCCACGATCTGATGCAGATTGTCCTCTTTTTATATAGCGTTCCCGATATAGAAAAATACCTTGGTGAGTACAGACATTTAAAAGATTTATACCAGGCCGTTCATGATGTTTATCTCCGTGACGAAGAGAAAAAAAGCGATGTCAGGGCGATCGAGCAACGGGTACGTCGGGCGGTTAAGCATGCCATGGAACATGTGGCTGCGCTCGGGCTGGAAGATTACAACAACCCGATCTTCGAGCGCTATGGACCGAAGTTTTTTGATTTCAACGAACTGCGCCTGAAGATGAAAGAACTGGAGAACATGGCTGATAAAGATTCTAAAACCCGGGTTAATATCAGGCAGTTTATCAATGCTCTTTACGGAGAAATAGTAAAAAGTTGACCAGCACTCCGTAAAATATAATAAGGAGCAGATTATGAAAAACCACATTGTTTTTGATTCCGAGTTGGCTAAAAGCTGGATCAGCGAGGAAGAACTGCAGCAGTTTCTGCCGAAGCTTAAGCAGGCCCATTCAAACCTGCACAATCACGAAGGTCCGGGTGGCGCCTATACAGGCTGGGTCGACTGGCCGGAGCAGTATGATCGCGCTGAGCTGAAGCGTATCGTAGAGACAGCTCAGCAAGTTCGCGAAAAAGCCGATGCCTTTGTCGTAATTGGGATCGGCGGGTCCTACCTCGGGGCGCGCTCGGCAATTGAGCTGCTTTGCCCGGCATTTTATAATCAGCTCCCCCCGGAGGATCGAAACGGTCCGGAGATCTATTATGCCGGAAAAGGGATCAGTTCCACCTATCTTGAGGATCTTCTGTGCCTGCTGGAGCATAAGCAGGAGATCTACATTAATGTGATTTCCAAATCGGGGACGACCCTGGAGCCGGCTTTGGCCTTTAGAACGCTGCTCGCCATGCTTGAAGAGCGCTACGGAAAAGCAGGTGCGCAGAAAAGAATCGTGGTCACCACCGATCAGCAGCGGGGTGCGCTGCGGGAGATGGCTCTCCGGGAAGGTTTTACTACTTTCAGTGTACCCGACAATATCGGCGGTCGTTACTCGGTTTTAACCCCCGTGGGTCTCTTACCGCTGGCGGTGGCCGGCATAGATTTGCGGCAGGTTATGGACGGTGCGACAAAAGCATACCTGCTCTACGGCAGGGAAAAACTCGAGGACAATGATGCCTACCAGTATGCGGTAATCAGGAATGCCCTTTATCATAAAGGGAAAACGATGGAGATCATGGCAGCTTACGAACCCTCATTTACACAGTTTATTGAATGGTGGAAGCAGCTTTTCGGCGAAAGTGAAGGTAAGGAGCTAAAAGGTTTGTTCCCTGCCGGGGTCAGCTTTACCACGGACCTGCATTCCCTGGGGCAGTATATCCAGGAAGGTCTGCGCAACTTTTTTATGACCACACTCTGGGTGCAGCGATCAAGATCGGAGCTCACTGTCAGTTCTATGGCAGGCGACTCAGACGGGCTTGACTACCTGACCGGGCAATCGATACACAGTATTAACGAAAAAGCCTGCCAGGGAACGATGCTTGCCCATTACGAGGGCGAAGTACCGAACTTAAAAATTACGGTCAGCGACATTAGCCCTTACAGCTACGGAATGCTGGTTTACTTTTTTGAAAAAGCCTGCGGTATCAGTGGTCATCTGCTTGGTGTGAACCCCTTTGATCAACCCGGTGTCGAAGCTTACAAGAAAAAGGTTTTTACCCTGCTCCGTTCCCCCTGATCTTCTATTGCCTCCACTGGCTGGGAATAGACCTGCCAGATACGGCTGTAAGATCGATGTCTAGCGTGAGTTTACTAACCAATAAAGCCAAATATGCGTTTTGCTCAATGATGTC
>CAYGHB010000034.1:0-11437 GCA_964349375.1 uncultured Syntrophomonadaceae bacterium
TTTTGGTCATAATCAGCGGAACCGCGTCGATCGCCGACTGCACATCTTCAAAGAGGACCATCATGTCGATCTTAGCCTGCGGCAGCGGCATCAACTTGACATAGATCTTTGTAAAAATACCCAGCGTGCCCTCCGAGCCGACCATCAGTTGGACCATATTGTAACCGGTAACGTCTTTCACCCTTTTCCCGCCGAAAGTACAGATCTCTCCGGTGGGCATTACCACTTCAAGGCCGGTGATGTAGCGACCGGTTACCCCGTATTTAATGGCCCGGCCGCCGCCGGCATTTTCGGCAACATTGCCGCCGATATAGCACATCTCCAGGCTCATCGGGTAGCCTGCGAAAAAAAGGCCTTCCTTTTGGACTTCGTTATTAAAATCGTTGGTAATCACCCCGGGTTCAAGGACGGCGATCAGGTTGTCTCTGTCAATTTCGAGCACCCGGTTCATCCGTTCGGTGGACAGCAGTATTCCTCCATGCAGGGGTACTGCGCCTCCCGAGAGGCCACTGCCGGCTCCGCGCGGCGTAACCGGGATCATTTCCCTGTTGGCAAGCTTCATCACCGCTGCCACCTCGGCCGTATTGGCCGGTTTTATGACCACGGCGGGCATCATAGCGTAGGCCGGGTCGGCCACCTCGTCATGGGAATAGGGCTTCATTTTTTCATGATCGCCATATATGACCTGATCTTCTCCGACGATACTTTTCAGTTCCAGTATTATTGCCGGGGAAATATTTTTGTACGAGGGCAAAGAACACACCTCCGGATTGCTAAACAGTTACTTTTGCGGATCAACAAGTTGAGCCCGGTCATTAAAAAAGGTACGGTAGCCAAACTGGATCACGAGGTAAACGGCCAAAGATACACTACCGGTAATCCCCATCATGATTACGATTTGGTACTTGATAGCCTCGACGGCTGAGGAGCCGGCCAGGATCTGGCCGGTCATCATCCCCGGGATAAAAACAAGTCCCATCCCGAGCATTGAGTTGATTGTCGGGATGATTGCCGCACTGAAAGTTTCCCCGAGAAAATCGCTGACGGCCATCTGCGGGGTTGCGCCGAGCATCAGCGCTTCTTCGATCCTGGCCCGCCCGACTTTGAAGACCTGGATTAATCTTTCCACCCCCAGCGCTATGCCGGTCATCGAATTACCAACGGTCATCCCGGCGATGGGAATAAAATAGCGCGGCTCATACCAGGGATCGGCAGCAATTACCACCAGCATGAAATAGGCCAGCGGAGCCGAGGTGCCAAGAAAGATCGCGACAACCACCATTCTTTTTAACTGGATTGAAATTTTCTCTTTTAATCGGCTGATAATAGTATATATCGCAAAAATCTGCATGCAAAATAGGATCAGCAGGGTCACCAGGGGGTTGTTTTGACCGAAAACCAGGTCAAGCAGGTAGCCGGCCAGCACCAGCTGAATGGTCATCCTGACCGTGGCCACGATAAAATCCGGGCCACGACCCAAACGCAGCAGGTATGACATCAGGAGCAGCAAAACCAGGAACAGGTACGAGGCCGCCAGCCGCCAGGTTTCGATTGAAAGCTGTTCAGGCATGCCGATCAACCCCCTTTGCGCCTGTTTGGTGCAAATTTTCTACCTGTCCGTTGTTTAAGAGCAAGACCGTGCCGCTTTTGGCTTTGACCTGCTCTCCACCATGCGAAACCATGACCAGGGCTCTGTCTTCTCTGCTTACCCAATCGGTTAGATACCTGAGGACAACCTCTGTATTTTCATCATCGAGAGCAGCCGTTGGCTCGTCCAGCAGCAGGGTCTCCGGTTTAAGCAGTAAAGCCCTGATCAGCGCCAGGCGTTGTTTTTCGCCACCGGAGAGGTTGTGAGTGTCCTGCAGCGGATCAAGAGGCAAATCAAAAGTGGCAAGCAGCTGTTTAATCCGGTCTTTTACGGGTGGTTCTTTGCGGTTATAATAGAAAGCCAGTCGGATATTTTCTTCCAGGCTGCCGGGGAAAATAAAAGGAGTCTGGGGAACCATTACCACCCGGCGGCGCAGTGCAACAGGATCAAGGCTCTTGACGTTGCTGCCGTAATAGTAAAGATCGCCTTCGTCGCAGCTGATCAGGTTGTTCAGCAATTTGAGCAGGGTGGTTTTCCCGCTACCGCTTTTGCCGGTAACGGTAAATAGAGCGCCAGCCGGAATGATCAGTTCGGGGATTTTCAGGATCTGGCCGTAAGTGACATTTTGCAGTTTGAAAGCCGCTTGCACCTGTGCACCTCATCCAGGCAAATAATATGGGCATTGATTTCGTGTCATCCGCAACCGTAGCTATTTTTGGTTATAGGCCTGATAGGCCGCAAAGACCTCCGCCACGCCTTCCGCCCAGTTGAGCAGGAGCTCATCGCCCATGAACGGGGCCACCAGTTGTAGGGCCAGGGGCAAACCATTGGCGGCCTTGCCGGAAGGCACCGATACTGTCGGAAGACCACTGTTCGTCCAGGGCAGGTTCATGGCCGGATTGCCGGTAGCGCCAATTCCCTCCGGCGCCGGGCCCAGCGCTGCCGGGGTTACCCAGAGATCTATTTTCGACTCCCGCATTTTTGTCTCCAGCCGCTCCCTTAAAGCTTTCTGCAGGCGGCGCGCTTCAACCAGGTCCTCTTTAGTGACCGCCAGTCCCTCTTTAATAATTTCGACTGTTTTCGGCCGGTATTGTTCGGCGCAGTTGGCATACAGATCACGGTGTTCCAGGGCCATTTCAGCTGCGATCAGCTTGCGGTGCCAGTCTGAGATCGAATCTATATCATCCAGGGCTAAAACTTCCCTTACCTCGTAACCGCTGTCTCGCAGCTGCTCCAACTGCTGATAGAAAAGTCTTAGCGCCTCCGGTTCGGTTTGCTCGAGATACTTTCCCTTGGGCACGCCAAGCACCGGCTGGTAATTGACATTGATCTCCCGCCAGTTGTAGCAGAGAACAGAGGCAGCAAGAATCATCCCGGCAATGTCCTGTGTAAAACAGCCGACGTGGTCGGCAGAGCGGGAAAAATGGATTAGCCCGGCTGCCGGTATACGCCCATAACTCGGTTTAAAACCGATAACCCCACAAAAAGCAGCAGGCCGGTTGATTGAACCGATGGTCTGGGTGCCCAGGGCAAGCGGGCACATACCGGCGGCGACCGCCGCTGCTGAACCGCTGCTTGAACCACCGGGAGTATGTTTCAGGTTATGAGGGTTACGGGTTGGACCGGGATCAAAGTAGGCAAATTCAGTGGTCACTGTTTTACCAAGAATCACTGCTCCTGCCTGACGTAATATCAGGACCGAATCCGCTTCGGGCCCGCTTAGCAGCCCGGGATCAAGCCTTGAACCGGCGCAGGTCGGGAAACCCTCTACATGGTAAATGTCTTTCACTCCGACAGGCACCCCGAACAGGGGCGGCCTTCTTGCCGGTTCCGGATAAGTGGCCAACAGCAGATCTGCTTCCGCCAGCAGGCGGCTGCGGCGCTCCAGTTCCGGGATAAATGCTTCAATTTCCTGATCGACAGTTTCAAGCCTGGCAAATAAATCACTCAGATAATCTTTAAGGTCCAGGGTTCCGTTTTTTAAATCACGGGCCAATGAGGCCAGGGGGGCAGGTCGAAGATACATTGGTCAATCCTCCTTCGAATCCTTTTTACCTTTAGAATGTCAGGTTTTTTAGATACTTCTTTAGCTGTGGAGCCAGATCTTCCCTGCGCAGGGCATACTCAATTGTCGCTTCAATAAAACCGATGCGATCGCCAACATCGTAACGCCGCCCTTCAAAGCTGTAAGCCCAAACCGGCTGCTGCCGGGCCAGTAAGTTCAAAGCATCGGTTAGCTGTATTTCGCCTCCGGCTCCCGACGGTGTTACCGCTAAAATGTCAAAGATTCCAGGATCAATTACGTAGCGGCCCAGAACCGCCAGATCAGACTTGGCCTCTGCCGGTTTCGGTTTTTCAACCAGACTGCGCACCCGCACTACCGGCTCACTGAAATCTTCAGCATCGACTGCCCCGTATTTATCAATGTTATCTAATCCAACCCGCTGGCAGCCAAGCACCGTAGAACCTTTGTTGTTGTAGATATCGATCAGCTGACCGATAACCGGGACCTCGGCGTGGACAATATCGTCACCGAGCAAAACTGCAAAGGGCTCGCTGCCGACAAAATTGCGGGCGCAGGCCACAGCATGCCCGAGACCGAGGGCTTCTTTCTGGCGCACATAAAAGATGTCGGCCAGATTGCTGATCCTCTGCATTTCAGCCAGCTCTTGGCTCTTACCTTTTTGTTCAAGCAAGGCTTCCAGCTCCACTGTTTTATCAAAATGATCTTCGATCGCCCGCTTGCCGCGCCCGGTAATGATTAATATTTCGGTGATGCCGGCCCTGACGGCTTCTTCAACGACGTACTGTATTGTCGGCACATCGACGATGGGCAGCATCTCTTTTGGCTGCACCTTGGTAGCCGGCAGAAACCGGGTCCCCATCCCGGCAGCCGGGATAACCGCTTTTTTTACCTGCATTGATCATCACAACTCCTTTTTTCAAGAAAGGCCTTGCTGTAATGAGTTTATAGCTATGGCTAATTTCTACATCAGCATCGCTAATCCCTTCCCTGAAAGGAGAAAGGAGCCGATACTGCTGTTTTTTATGGGTTTGTCTTTTCCGGACATAGTTCACCGAAACATCAGGAGATCCACTTTTTACTGTGTTATAATTGTTTAAAATCGTCAAAGGGCGGGTATCCGTGAGATTACTGGCCGACAAACTGGCAGAAAAACTGACTGCAGGAAAAGATTTACGCAAACCCGATGAACGTTACCGGGTTGGCTTGGTCGAAAGCTGGTTCAGTATCGTAGGCAATCTAGTTATTGCCCTGCTGAAGGCTCTCTTCGGGCTGCGTACAAACAGCATTGCCCTGATCGCCGATGCGGTGCACAGCGCATCGGATATCTTTTCATCACTGGTGGTGCTGGCCGGGTTTTCTCTGGCCCGACGTGCGCCCGATCACGAGCATCCCCACGGACACGGGCGCATTGAATACCTGGCCGGGCTGCTGATCGCCCTGATGCTGATCGGCGCCGGGATCGCCTTCATCTACAGCTCTTACAAGAGGCTGACTGAAGGCATTTTTGCCCAGCCGAGCATTGCGGCCATCACAGTGGTTGCCGCTTCTATTTTCGCAAAAGAGTTCATGTACCGCTTTTCAGACAGGCTTGGCAGGATGATTAACTCCGATGCCCTGGCGGGAGATGCCTGGCATCACCGCAGCGACTCTCTTTCGTCGATCCTGGTTTTAGCCGCCCTTTTAGGCGGCTACCTGGGCTTACCGGCCCTAGACGCATACTTCGGTTTTGGCGTAGCACTGTTCATCATCTATGCGGGGGTAAAAATTGCCCTTCAGTCATGCAGCAGCCTGCTGGGTAAAGCCCCGGAAGCAGAACTCTATCAGGAAGTAACCGATTGCGCCATGGCAGTTGAAGGGGTAATCGATACCCACGATCTGGAAGTCCACGATTACGGTTCCTGGAAAGTGGTAACTGTCCACATCGGGGTCAATGGACGCCTCAGCCTTGAAGAAGCTCATATCATCGCCCACCGGGTTGAAAAGCGGATCAGCAGCACATTTCATTGCAACGCAGTTGTTCACCTTGACCCGCGTTAAGGTTGCCGACGGCAACCATGATCAGATTTTTCAACCTCCGCTTATGAATATTGTTAAAAATCCTTATGCCCCTTATTATAAAAGCCCCTGGCGGCATTAGCAAGGTGCGGCAGACTGAGCCCGGATCGCAGATCAACCGCAGCTGATAGCCTATTGCTATTGACTTTACGGCAGCTCTTGATTATAATTCAGCCAGAAGAAAGCTTAAGTACAATGGGAAAAACGCTCACCGGGAAAGTCGCTTTCCCGTGAGCGTTTTAGTTATAAAGGGGTGCTGAGATGCGAATTGCCATGGCCCAGCTAAACCAGACAGTCGGAGCGCTGAGCAACAACACGGTAAAAGTAAAGGAATATATTAACCGTGCCGCCGACCATGGTGCCGCCCTGGTTATCTTCAGCGAGCTTGCTTTGAGCGGTTACCCGCCCAAAGATCTGCTGCTCTACAACAGTTTTGTAGACCGGGAGAGGGAGCTGCTCGAAAAAGAAATTTTACCGCTTACCCTGGGCGGTCCCGCTGTGATCATCGGCTCCTCTCACCGCGAAGAGGGCGTTCTTTATAATACCGCGCTCTACCTGGAGGAGGGTAAGATTAAATCTCTACACCGGAAATCTTTACTGCCAAATTACGATGTTTTTGATGAAGAACGCTATTTTAGCACCGCGCATAAGCGATCTGTAGAAATGATCGGCGACCTGCCGACAGCGATCACCGTTTGCGAGGATATCTGGAACGATAGCGATTACAACGAGAAGCAGCTCTACCGCACCGACCCGCTCAAAGATCTTTTCGCAGGAGGAGCCCGCCTTTTGATCAATATTTCTGCCTCGCCCTATCATCTGGGCAAGCAGAAACTGCGCGAGGAGCTGCTGACCTTCCTGGCACGTAAATACAGCACCGGAGTTATTTACGTCAACCAGGTTGGAGGAAATGACGAACTGATCTTTGACGGCTCCAGCCTGGTTTACAATAACCGGGGTGAGCTGCTCTACCGGGCGGCGGCTTTCGGCGAAGATCTTTTGTATGTCGAAAGCGGGGAGCTGTTTGAAAGCACCGGTAGAATCGCCCCCCCGGCCGCAGAAGATATCGCTACGGTCCTGCAGGCCCTGACCCTTGGCTTGCGCGATTACATTGCCAAGACCGGCTTCAGCAAAGTCGTCCTCGGCTTAAGCGGAGGGGTTGATTCAGCGCTGGTTGCCGCCCTCGCGGTTGAAGCCCTGGGAGCCGAAAATGTGCTGGGCCTGATCATGCCATCGCCCTATTCTTCCGATCACAGTATAAAAGATGCTCTAGAGCTGGCCGACAACCTGGGGATGGAAAGTCGGATCATGGAGATAAACGAGCCTTTTACTGCTTTTCTAAAGCTGCTTAATGAAGACGGCAAGGCCAGCCTGGATCTGGCCGAAGAAAACCTGCAGGCCAGGATCCGCGGCAACCTGGTGATGCACATCTCCAATAGGGAAGGCTGCCTGGCCCTGGCCACGGGCAACAAGTCGGAACTGGCGGTCGGCTACTGCACGCTTTACGGCGATACGGCCGGCGGCCTGGCGGTGATCGCCGATCTGCCGAAGATGATGGTTTACGAACTTTCCAACCACTTTAACAGGGTTAAAGGGAAAGAGATCATCCCGCAGAACACCATCGACAAAGCGCCATCGGCAGAGCTGCGACCCGACCAGAAAGATGAGGACTCTCTGCCACCCTACCCGCTGCTCGACCCGATTCTTCAACTTTACATTGAAGAGAACCTCTCGATCACAGAAATCTGCAGCAGGGGATACGAAAGAGCGGTAGTGGAAAAAATAGCGCTAATGGTAGACAAAGCTGAATTTAAGAGGCGCCAGGCGGCGCCGGGCCTGCGCATTACCACGCGCGCTTTCGGCTCCGGAAGGCGCATGCCGATTGCCCGCAGTTACGAATACTAGCAAAGGTAAAAGTGATGGATCAAAATAAATTGAAAAAACAGAGTGTCGGCCGCTATGATGTTGTCGTGGTCGGCGCCGGACATGCGGGCTGCGAAGCGGCCCTGGCGGCCGCCCGCCTTGGTTGCAAAACCCTGCTGCTAACCCTGAACCTGGACATGATCGCCTATATGGCCTGCAACCCTTCGCTGGGCGGACCGGGCAAGGGACATCTGGTCAGAGAAATTGATGCCCTGGGTGGAGAAATGGCAAAAGTGGCCGATCAAAACCTGCTACAAGTCCGCCTGCTGAACACCGGCAAAGGGCCGGCCGTCCAGGCCCTGCGAGCCCAGATCGACAAATGGGGCTACCAGCGTTCTATGCGGCTCAGCCTCGAAAAAGAGCCGCTTTTAACCATCCGCGAGGATATGGCCGAAGAGATATATACAGGTGGCGGAGCGGTGGCCGGTGTGGTTGGCCGCAGCGGCGCTTTTTACGAATGCAAAACGGCCCTTGTCTGCAGCGGGGTCTATTTAGGCTCGGAGATCTTTTTGGGTGATCTTCATTACACTGCCGCTCCGGGCAGCCTGACTCCTTCTTTTAACCTCGTCAAGAGCCTGCAGAACTTAGAGATCGAGTTTGACCGCTTTAAAACAGGCACCCCCCCACGGGTTTACCGTCGCAGCATCGATTTTTCAGGGTTGATCCCGGTTCCCGGCGAACCTGAAGCTCCCGGCTTCTCGATGACCGGAAGCGGTTCGCCGCGGGAACAGATCCCCTGCTGGATGACTTACACCAACAGCGAAACACACGCCGTGATCCGCGACAACTTTGCCGTCGCCCCGATCTACAGCGGATTAATCAAGGGACGCGGCCCCCGTTACTGTCCCTCGATCGAAGATAAAATTGTGCGTTTTGCCGACCGCGACAGGCACCCGATCTTTATCGAACCGGAGAGCGCCGACAGCGACGAGCTTTACCTGCAGGGCATCTCCACCGGCCTTCCCCCTGCGGTTCAGGAGGCCTTCCTGCGCACGATCAAGGGCCTGGAAGAGGTTGAGATCATGCGCCCTGCCTACGCCATTGAGTACGATTATGCCCCGCCGGTGCAGCTGAAAATCAGCCTGGAGACAAAAAAGGTAGAGGGGTTATTCTTTGCCGGGCAGATCAACGGAACCACAGGCTACGAAGAAGCAGCTGCCCAGGGACTGATCGCCGGGATAAACGCTGCCATGCTGGTCCTCAAAGGAGAGCCGCTGGTCCTCAAGCGTAATGAAGCCTACAGCGGGGTAATGATCGATGACCTGGTTACCCGGGGCGTGCAGGAGCCGTACCGCATTTTCACCTCCCGCGGCGAATACCGCCTGCTGCTGCGCCAGGACAATGCCGATCTGCGCCTGACTGAAAAGGGCAGGCAGATTGGGCTTGTTGATAACGACCGCTACGAAGTCTACAGGCAAAAAAAAGAATATATCGAGGAAGAGCTGAAGCGGCTGGCGGCGACCAGGCACAACCCGGGCAGCCCGGTTGAACAGTTTTTGGCTGCCTGCGCCTCGGCAGCTCTGCAACAACCGACCAGCGCTCTTGAACTGCTGCGCAGGCCGGAGATCAACTACAGGGCCTACCTTGAGTGGGAAGGCAGCAAACTGCCCCCACTGCCCCGGGGAACAGTGGAGGAGCTGGAGAACCAGATTAAATATGCGGGTTACATTGCCAAGCAGGAGCAGCTGGTGGAAAAAACCGCCCGCCTGCACGACAAACCGATACCTGCCGATTTTGATTACCAAAAAGCGAGCAACCTTTCGCGCGAGGCACGCCAAAAACTGGCGGAGATCAGGCCGTCAACCTTAGGGCAGGCATCGAGAATGGAAGGGGTAACCCCGGCAGATCTAGCGGTTTTGATCCTCTACCTCGAGCGGCCGGAAGCGCTGGGCGCTGGTCAGAGCCGGGAAAATGAGGGGGCTGATGATGAGCAGCGCTCTTAAACGGGAAGAGCCGGGTTGGTACTATCGGTTGGGCGCCTATTTCAAGGAGCAGTTCGGGCAGCCGGTTTTCAAAATCCCGCTCGATGCCGGGTTTTCCTGCCCTAATCGCGACGGCACTATAGGCATAGGAGGCTGCAGCTACTGCTATAACCCTTCTTTTTCTCCTTACAACAGGGAAGATCAACCGCCTGCCCTGAGTGAGCAGCTACAGAAGGGCAAAAAAAAGAAACCCGCCCTCTACCTGGCCTATTTTCAATCATACACCAATACCTATGCTCCCATGCATAAATTAAAAGAGCTTTACGATGAGGCCCTGACCGTTCCGGAAGTAATCGGCCTCAGCATCGCTACGAGGCCGGATTGCCTGTCACCCGCAATTCTTGATCTGCTGGAGGATTATGCTGGACGCTGCCATCTCTGGGTGGAATTCGGCCTGCAGTCTGCTCATGATAAAACCTTAAAAAGAATAAACCGTGGCCACAGTACCGCTGACTTTGTAAAAGCTGTGAAGCTAACCCGTGCAAGGAGCATCCGGGTCTGCGCTCATATTATCCTGGGGTTGCCCGGTGAAACTCCGGCAAGTTTTACAGAAACGATTGATTTGATTAACGGTAGCGGTATTGAAGGAATTAAATTTCATCACCTGCAGGTAATTCACGGCACGCCACTGGCTGAAGAACACAAAAAAGGCGATGCGCCGGTTTTTGACAGCCTGGCTCACTATCTTCCCCACCTGTGCGACTGCCTGGAACTGCTTAACCCCTCGACTGTCGTTCACCGCCTGGCCAGCCAGGCTACCAGCGTGGACCTGCTAGTTGCCCCGCACTGGCCCGAAAGCGCCGGGCAGATAGCCGCCGCCGTCTCCGGAGAGCTAAAAAAGCGCGGCACCCACCAGGGGAGCCGCTTTTGCAAGTAAACTGCTAATAATCACCGATCGTAAATACTATGACCTTATCACCCCCACCCTACCCCTCCCCCCTCAAGGGGGAGGGGATATTACGTTAAACGTAATATGGTGCGGGCTTCATCAGGGTTGGCAATCGGCCGGTTATGAATTTCGGCCACCCGCACAATCCTCTCGACCAGCTGGGCATTGCTCTGGGCCAGGACCCCTTTTTCGTAATAAATATTATCCTCGAAGCCGACCCGCACATGGCCGCCCATGATGATCGCCGCCGTGCCGAGCGGCAGTTCAAAGCGGCCCATGCCGGCTACAGTCCAGGTACTGCCGGGAGGAATGCTTTCCGACAAGTGCAGCAAGTTTTTCAAGGTGCCCGGAATTCCGCCCGGTACACCCATCACAAAGTCATAATGCAGAGGTTCTTCCAGCAGGCCCTTTTTTACCAGCTGCAAGGCATTATTGATCATGCCCACATCAAAAACCTCAATTTCGGGCTTAACCCCGTTTTCTTTCATCGCCCGGGCAAACTCTTCCATGTACGATGGCGGGTTTAGAAAAACATCGTCACCAAAGTTTACCGAACCGGTTGAAAGGGTGGCCATTTCAGGCTTCAGGTAAACAGGCTGAAGTCTTTCTTCCGCAGTCATCCCCACCGCTCCGCCGGTCGATACCTGGATAATGATATTGCACTTAGCCTTGATCTTCTCGATCGTTTCCCTGAACCTTTCCCCGCCCTGGGTTGGGGTCTCATCATCTTCCCGCACATGCAGGTGAATAACAGAGGCTCCCGCCTGGTAGCAGTCATAAGCGGCCAGGGCGATTTCGTCCGGGGTGACCGGCAGGTTGGGATTGTGTTCACGCGTCACCTCGGCCCCAATCATCGCAGCAGTGACTATCAGTTTCTCCATAGTTTTCTCTCCTTGTTAAATACTGTTAACTGCCCTGCTCACCGCTGCAGTTCTTTGGGCACAACGCAGGTGCCGCTGGCCCTGTTGACCAGA
>CAYGHB010000035.1:0-11242 GCA_964349375.1 uncultured Syntrophomonadaceae bacterium
GAAATAAAAGCAGGATTTCGTTTAAATAATGCGAAAGTATACTTAAACAACGAGGTGCTGTTCAATGCAAAACTATGATGATGGCAGTACAGCAGACTTTATAAAACCGCCATTTGACAGCATAAACAAAATCAGCCGCACACCTTTGGGTAAACTGCAGATCAGGGGACCGGTTAGTGCCGATCAACTCGCCTCTTGTCTGCTGACTGATGGCTTGTGCTGTTTTCGCCAACCCTGCCGCCAGCATCAGGCTTTAATTGAGCTTGCCGGTCAACCTGATGGTTTAGTTTTTACTGCCTCAATGGCTGATAAGATTATCTCCTATGTATCTTTTCAAAAGCCAGACTATCCATGGTGGGAAAAACGCTGTTTTCCAAATCTGACTGAACTGGGCAGCATCGAAACCGATCCCGCCTGGCGTAAAATGGGTTTGGGCAAAAACCTGCTCGACAACATTTTCAAAAACAGTGAATTCGATTACTTCGAAAATTACATAGTGATGGCTGCCCACTTTGTGCAGAGCTGGGATCTAAAAAATTCCGGTCTCTCTCCCTGGGCTTACCGCAAGTTTATGATTGACTTCTTTGCTAAATATAACTTCACCACCTGGGAAACAGTTGATCCGGAAATCAGGGAGCATCCAAGCAACATATTGCTGGCGCGGGTGGGGGGAAACATCAGTGATTCCGAGACAACCCACTTTACCAGTTGCTGCCTGGGAACTTGAAAGTAAAAAATAACCAGAACACCTTAAGCTTTCCTCTAACCAAAGAAACCATCACAAAATAAAAATAAAATTTATTGCCTGAATATTAAAGGAATTTTTGACTCCTTTCGCGAAAAGTTCTATTCATTTTATTTTTTTTCATTTTATTTTTTAGGAGGCGACAAAATGACAGACACGAATCATGGCGAAATGTTCAGTGAAGAACACCTTAAACCATTCCTGCCTGATGAATCTTTTAAAGCCAGGGCTCTGACAAACGATCAGACCCTCTACCAAAAGGCAGATAAAGACAGACTCGCATACTGGGCCGAGATGGCGGAAAACACTGAGTGGATTAGCAAATGGGATCAGGTGCTCGATGACAGCAATCCCCCCTATTATAAATGGTTTATAAACGGCAAGCTGAACGTTGCGGCAAACTGCCTGGACCGCCAGGTTGACAAGGGCCTGGGTAATAAAATAGCGCTGGTTTTCGAAGGCGAAAACGGGGATAGCGTTGCTTTAAGCTATAGCGATCTTCTAACAGAGGTTGCTAAATTCAGCTCTGTTTTAGCCGGCCTGGGCGTAAACAAAGGTGACACAGTAACAATTTGGATGCCGATGGTTCCGGAAGCCGTAATTGCCATGCTGGCCTGTACTCGCATAGGCGCTATCCACAGTGTTGTTTTCGGTGGATTCAGTCCGGAAGCTTTAAAGGACAGAATCCTTGATTCAAAATCGAAGGTTTTGGTGACTGCCGACGGGGCATACCGGCGTGGCAAAACGATCCCGATGAAAAGCGCCGCTGAAGAAGCATTGCAGAGTTGCCCTACAATCAAAAAGATTGTTGTGGTCGAAAGAACAGGCATCCCCTATGAGAAAGTTCCCGATCGCGATTTTACCTGGACCGAACTGATCGCCGACGCCGAGAGCAACTTTAAGGCTGTTGCCATGGATGCCGAAGATCCGCTATTTATTCTTTACAGCAGCGGCACCACCGGCAAACCAAAAGGGATCCTGCATACCACCGGAGGGTATCTTGTCGGAGTTAATTGCACTTTCCGCTATGTATTTGACCATAAAGAAGATGACATCTTCTGGTGCACAGCTGATATCGGCTGGATTACCGGCCACAGCTATATAGTATACGGGCCCCTTTCAAACGGCTCAACAGTTTTCATCTACGAAGGTGTTCCCGACTATCCGGCAAAAGATCGCTTCTGGGAATTGATCGAAAAATATAAAATAACCGTCTTCTATACCGCTCCCACAGCAATCCGCTCTTTCATGCGCTGGGGAAACCAGTTCCCCGACGAGCGCAACCTCGATAGTCTCAGGTTGCTCGGTTCAGTTGGCGAGCCGATCAACCCTGAAGCATGGCTCTGGTACCACGAACATATCGGCAAAGGCCGCTGTCCGATTGTTGATACCTGGTGGCAGACCGAAACAGGAATGATAATGATCACCCCGCTACCGGGTGTTACCGCGCTTAAACCAGGTTCTGCCAGTAATCCTTTCCCGGGAATCGAGGCTGACGTAGTTGATGACCAGGGAAAGCCGACAAAAACAGGACAAAGGGGTTTTCTGGTCATAAAATCGCCCTGGCCGTCCATGCTTCGCACCCTGTACGAAGACCACGAACGTTACGAGTATACTTACTGGAAGCAGTATGAAGGTCTCTACTTTACCGGAGACGGAGCATGGAAAGACGCGGACGGCTACTTCTGGATTATGGGCCGGGTTGATGATGTGCTTAATGTATCGGGACATCGAATCGGGACGATGGAGGTAGAAAGCGCACTTGTCGATCACCACTCTGTTGCCGAGGCAGCAGTCATCGGAAAGGTGCACGAGATCAAAGGGCATGCGATTACCGCTTTCGTAACTCTAAAAGAAGGGATTGAAGGGTCTGATCAGCTGGTGCAGGAACTGAAAAGCCATGTCGGCAAAATGATCGGGGCTATCGCGAGACCGGAAGAGATATTTTTTACTTACGAGCTGCCAAAAACCCGCAGTGGTAAGATAATGAGACGCTTGCTGCGTGATATTGCCGAAAACCGCGAACTTGGTGATGTAACGACTTTGATGGATCCCCAGGTTGTTGCTTCGATCAAAGATGGGTACAAGGAGTAGTTTAGCGTTTTATTTTAGCAGCACATATTCAGGGCGGCGCCAATTTGGCGCCGCCCCTTATTATTTTATATGCAGCAGCCATCATTGCAGCTTCGCTGTTTAGCTTATATTAATCCGGGCAAATTTACGTTTGCCGACCTGAACAACAAGTTGATCTGCCCGATCGATCTGATAAGCAATATCACTTACCGTTTCACTGTTAATTTTAACTCCATTTTGCTCTATTAAACGCCTTGCTTCGCTTTTACTGGAAGCCAGCCCGGTTTTTAACATTAAGTCTACCAGGCCAACCGGAACAGCGAAGCTGTATGCTGCCATCTCGGAAGGTAGTTCGCCTTTCTGAAAAACCTGCTTAAAGCCATCTTCTGCTGCCTGTGCTGCAGCCTCGCCATGGTAAAGGGCCACTATTTCACGAGCCAGACGCATCTTTGCATCACGGGGATGCAGAGCACCGGATTTTAAGTGATCAAGAAGAGCATCAACCTCGCTTCCCGACAACGCGGTAGCTAACCTGTAATACTCAGGCATCAGATCGTCTGAGATAGACATGGTTTTACCGTAAATTTCTGCTGGTGGTTCGGTTATACCGATATAATTACCCAAACTTTTACTCATCTTCTGAACACCATCGGTTCCGACCAGGATGGGCATCGTAAAAGCCACTTGCGGTTCCTGACCGTATTCACGCTGCAGCTGCCGGCCCATCAGTAGATTAAATTTCTGTTCGGTAGCCCCGAATTCAATATCGGCCCTGATCGCAATCGAATCGTAACCCTGCATTAGCGGGTAGAAAAATTCATGGATGCTGATCGGAATATTATCCTGGTAACGCCTGGAAAAATCTTCACGCTCCATCATCCTGGCCACGGTCAGGGTTGATGCCAACTTGATTACATCGGCAAAGTTCAGCTTGGCCAGCCACTGGCTGTTAAAAACCATCTCAGTTTTATCGGCATCCAGAATATTAAAAATCTGCTCCTGATAAGTACGGGCATTGGCCATTACTTCTTCCTCAGTCAGCTGCTTACGCGTTTCCGAGCGACCGGTTGGATCACCTACCATGCCGGTAAAGTCTCCTAAGATGATAATAACGTGATGTCCCAGCTCCTGAAACTGGCGCAGTTTGTGCAAAACTACGGCATGCCCGAGATGCAGGTCGGGCGCTGAAGGATCAATCCCCAACTTACAGCGAAGCGGTTTATTTTCAGTTACGCTGCGTTCAAGTTTTTTCCGGAATTCGTCTTCTGTGATAATTTCCGCAATATTTTCTGTCAGGATCTTGTATTGCTCTGCTGCGCTGATCAAGGCCATCAATCATACCTCCAGTTAAAAAGTAAAGCTCATTTGACACTTTGCTATTCTATCACATAGTTTTAAACCGGGGGAGAAAGATTTTTGGTTGATCGATCAAGCTCTTTCCACTTTCAAGCCATCTGCCGCGGCGGTTAAATAATATTCAGGGCAGACCCACCCATGCTTAGTAAATGCCTGATCAATGCAGGCGCTGACCCGATCAACTGCCGCCTGCGGCAGTAAAATTATTGCGCACCCGCCAAAACCGGCACCGGTCATCCTAGCGCCAAGCACTTCCTGATCGGCGACAGCAGTGTCAACAATCAAATCAAGTTCCGGACAGCTGACATCGTACAGGTCGCGCAGTCCGGCATGTGACCTTTTTAATAAATATCCGAACGATGCCAGATCATTTTCTTTAAGCGCCGCGGCTGCCGCCAAGACCCTGGCATTTTCCTCAATAATATAGCGGCTTCTTTGATAAAGCAGCCTAGGCAGGTAATCTTTAACCTGTTTAATATCTTCGAGGCTGATCTCGCGTAAAGAGAAAAGTGTTTTCCCCAAATATTTGCCGATCAGCTTTACTGCTTCTTCACATTCTTCGCGACGCCGATTATAGTCGGATGCGCCTAATGTTCGCTTAACTTTGCTGTCAACGATCAGCAATCTATGATGGTCCATTTCAAGGGGAATCAAGCTGTAATCGAGACTCCGGCAATCGAGCAGCAGGGCCTGCCCGGCGCGACCGAGGGCGATTGCAAATTGATCCATAATCCCACAGCGCACCCCAACATATTCATTTTCCGCCTGCCGGCAAATCAGGGCCAGCCGCTGCGGATCAATCTGCAGATTAAGCGCTTTGTTCAGAGCTCCAGCGAAGGCCAGCTCCAAGGCCGCTGAAGAGCTAAGCCCCGCCCCGATGGGAATATCACTGTGGATAGTTATTTCTGCTCCGCTGAGCCTAAAACCGTTCTTCTCAAGCGCCCAACATACCGCTTTAAGATAATCAATCCAGACCGGCCTGCCCTGCACCGGCATTAAACTGTCCAGGCTGAACGTTTCGGGCTGATCAAACCCGGAGGTGCTGGCATGAAAGAGGCGATCCGGGCAGAGGGTAAGATTTACTGCAAGCTTCAGGTTGATGGCTACCGGCATTACCCAGCCCTGGTTATAATCAGTATGTTCGCCAATCAGGTTGACCCTGCCCGGAGCTAGAGCTATTATTTTCATGTAGCCAATCCTTTCAAACCGTTATTTTTTAAAAGATCATCATTTAGATATTCTGAACTGCTTTATTACTTTCCTGCAGCCCAACCATTATGTTAAAATTGCAAACAGCTACCATCTATGCACACAGAGGTCTGATGATGCTCATAAAAACCGACTACGGTGAAGTTATTGAATTTAAAGTATCGCGAACAGCCTTTGGCCGCCCTCTTTATTTAGCTCACTTCTTTTTACTGGACGGGCTCTTGATCGATACCGGTCCTGCTCACACTGCCGCTGAGGTAAAGCAAGCTTTAAGGAATCTGCTGGTAAGACAGGTTGCAATCACCCATCATCATGAAGATCATACCGGAAACAGTCGATTTTTTGAACAGGAACTGAAAATTCCGGTTTATGCTCACCCAGATACTTTAAAAATCATGAAAAATCCCCCTAAAATTCCGATCTACCGTCACGTTATGTGGGGAGCGCAACCACCTGCCGGCGGCCTTCCCCTTGGCTCCACATTAGCAACAGAAAAATATGTTTTCGATGTTGTGCATACACCCGGACACTCGATCGATCATGTCAGTTTTTTTGAACCGGTAAACCGGTGGCTCTTTTGCGGCGATCTTTTCCTCGGTGAAAAACTTACCGGCTTCATGATCGGAGAAAATATTTCTGACCATTTTCAGAGTTTGAGGAAAGTGATCGCGCTGCAACCAAAAGTACTGTTCTGTGGTTTAAAGGGTCGGGTTGAGAATGCCACCGAGCGCTTGATCAGCAAATACAAACAGTGGTGGAATATCGGCTTACAAGTTAAAGAGTTGCATAAAGCAGGCTTTTCAAGGAAAAGAATTATAAAAGAAGTTTTTAACGGTGAGATTCTTTTTTACTATTTTTCACAGTCCAACTGGGGAAGAGGTTACATGGTTGAGACCATCATCGATAACTTGCCAATTTTTAATAATCAATCAAAAAACCCCCATAATCTTATCGGGGGTTTATAGCTAAGGGACCGAGCAAACTAATAAGCCGAGTTCTGTTCTGCTGGTTCCGGCCAGGCCGGAATATAACAGCGGCAGCCATCTATCTTGGGCGCCAGTTACCTGGCACCTCCAGCGACCTAACCCGAGGAGTCGGCGGGCTACCTCATCCCCCTCCTATTTGGTCTTGCTCCGGGTGGGGTTTACCTAGCAAACCGGTCTCCCGGTTCCTGGTGCGCTCTTACCGCACCGTTGCACCCTTACCCGCAATGGTACGGGCGGTATTTTTTCTGTGGCACTGGCCTTAAGGTCACCCTCACTGGGCATTACCCAGCACCCTGCCCTGCGGAGCTCGGACTTTCCTCGAGAAGCACCTTGCGGTATTCTTCCCGCGACTGCCTTGTTTACTCGGCCCCCAGACTAATCCTATAATAATTATAACACCGGGAATGATGGGAGTCAAAAACCTGCATGGGCTTTTCTTATTGAGCAGCAGGCTCCAGTGTCTTCAGGAAATTGAGCGCCTGCTCCAGGTTATCGACGGACACAATAATGATGCGACGAGCGGCATTCCGGGCTGCTTCATAGTTGGCCTCAGGCACTAAAAAATATTCGGCGCCCGCCCTTTCGGCTGCCACAACCTTCTGGGTTACCCCGCCGATCCGGCCAATATTTTCAGTGAAATCGATTGTTCCGGTGCCGGCAATTTTTCTGCCTGCAGTAATATCCTTATCCAGCAGCTGATTAATGATTTCCAGGGTAAACATCATCCCGGCCGAAGAACCTCCAATCCGCCCGGTATCCATGGCAATATCAAGCGGAATATCTACTTCCCAAGGCAGTGTTTTAATGTAGATGCCGAGAAAAGGCAGTCCCTCTTCTTCAGGATGTTCTCCGGTAAACAGTTTAAGTTCCAGCAGCGAATCATTTCGCAGCAGTGTAACATTAACGCTATCGCCCACCTGTCGTTCCTGGACCAAAAGCGGCACCTCGGATGCCAGTAAAACCTGCTTTCCATCTATTTTTAAAAGTTTATCGCCCAACTCAAGATCGGGCTCTGCCGGAGCATTTTCCAGAAAACCGACAATCTCTACCCCTTCACTGTCGATCTCAAGTTCATAACCCGCTCGTCTGAGGGCCACAACCTGGGCCATGAGTCTGCTTTCGCGCATATTCTCTGCCTGTAAAAGTCTGTATTCCTCTTCATCCATACCCCTGCGGATAACAGCGCTGATCGGATTGATGTCAAGATAAGGATTAATAGAAGCATAGAGTAAAGTAAAGGGAGCTGCGCGCTGCTGGGAAACAGTGACAAGAAAGAAAGCACCGCGGTCATCAGGGTCTTTGCCCTCAACCGTTATCAGGTCACCCAGCTCCACGGCCCGGCTCGGTTTGACGATGTAGTAATCGAGCCTGATGAAAAAACCGCAGAGTATAATAACCAGGAAAATGAGCAGGTATCTGAGGCTATTCTGACTGATAACTCTATTTTTCAGCTTTATTCCATATTGCTGCTCCATTTAATATAGAACCTTCCCCGGATAATAGAACTGCAGACAGTCTAAGTATTTAAGCCAAATACCATCCATAGCCCAAGGGCAATGACCAGGACGGCACCGAATCTTAAGACCAATAAATACAGTTTTGTCGGCGGAATCCCGGGAATCTTCCTTCCAACCCTTAAGTGCCAGAATAACTGGGGGCGAATCAGTGATAATAACCCAACAGCCAGTGTAAAGAGACCGAAAAATCGCAGGCTGGCCAGATCAGGGTGAACCCCTGCAGCAGCCTGCAGCTTAACAGCATAGATTAACGATTGAAAGTGATCCATCAAATAATACCCCCGCTTTTCGCTTCCCCCGGGCAGGTACAACCCGGATTATGTTCTATAGTTACTGCTTGAATTTAACAACAATCATATCATGCACTACTTCGGGCACCAGGCTGCTGATATCCCCGCCAAAAGCGGCAATTTCCTTCACAATGCTGGAGCTGAGATAAGAATATTTACTGTTTGTCATCATGAACAAGGTTTCTATAGCAGGATCTAACTTCTGGTTGACAAGGGCCATTTGAAATTCAAATTCAAAATCTGAGATTGCCCTTAAGCCTTTAATAATAATATTAGTATCCTTCTTAATCGCATAGTCTATTAATAGCCCCTTAAAATATTCAACGTCCACATTCGGGTAAGACTTGGTTACCAGCTTCAGCATTTCAATTCTTTTTTCAATATCAAAAGTTGCCACCTTGCGCGGATTATCCAAGACCGCAACGGTAAGGTGATTCATAATTTTGCTGGTTCTGCTAATAATGTCGAGATGCCCCTTGGTGACAGGATCAAAACTGCCCGGATAAATAGCCCTGGTCAAATCAGAACCCCCTCCAAAAATGTAGTTAAGTAAGGACATACTTAAGATTCGCGATCGATCTCTTTAACCCTGCTTGACATCTCTAAAACCGTCAAAACCCGTTAAAACCCTTGCAACCCTGTTTTTCAAAAATGCTTGTTTGCATTGATAATATGTGCTACAATAGCTCGCGTGATACCAAAGGTACCGGGAGGGTAGAAAAATGGCAAAAATTTGTGTAGTATGCAGTAAATCCAAGGTAAAAGGGCATTTAGTCAGTCACTCCAACATTAAAACTTTACGGAGATGGCGCCCCAATATCCAGCGCATTAAAATTATGTTTAACGGCTCTCCCCGGCGGCTTAATGTTTGCACACGCTGTATTAAAGCAGGTAAAGTTGAACGGGCAACCTGATAGCTAGTTTCGCAATCAAGAAAATCAGAAGGGAGCAGGTCTTACACCTGCTCCCTTCTTCTGTGTTGCTGAAAAAAAGAATTCTCCTAACGATCGAGGAAATACTTCTTGCCGACATAGACTGCATCGGCTATTTCCCGTTTCGGTCCATAAGTATTCATCGGTACGAAATTGCAGCAAAGGCGGATACCTGAATAGGCTTTGCCTGCCGCATCACCTTCCAGGGTGGCCGCAATGACTTCTTTGCCCCATGCTTCAAGCCTGGGAATCATTTCGTTGATGTAGCACTGGGTCATCATGAGAGCCAGCTTGGTTTCTTCACTCTCACCATTAGCAATCATTTTCTTATAGCGTAAAAGACCGCTTTCGGCGGCAAAGATATCCATTGCCATATCAGCCAGACGGCAGAGAACTTCCTGCTCATTTTTAATGTCGGCGCCAAATTTTTGAGCAGCATTGCCGGCTACCAGGGTAAAGAGGGTTTTCATGTTGTTCAGATAGAACTCTTCACGGGCCGGGCTCTCAGCAGGCGCTTCTGCTTCCTTCAAAGGCTTCAGGGCAGCTCCAAGGTTCATTACCGCTTCCATGAAGGGGATTTCCTGCTTCATGGCTTTACCGAGCAGGGTGCCGGGAATAATCATCCGGTTTACTTCGTTAGTCCCTTCAAAAATACGGTTGATCCTGCTGTCCCGATAAGAACGCTCTGCCGGATATTCTTCTCCGTATCCATAACCGCCGAAAATCTGGACACTTTCGTCAGCAATGTAGTCCATCGCCTCGGAACACCAAACCTTGGAGATTGAGCACTCAATAGCATACTCCTGGATTGCCTGAACGATATCCGATGCTGCTGCACCACTGGCCTTGACCTCAGCCAGTTTTTCTTCGATCATTCCAGCCACGCGGTAAACAAGGCTCTCCATTAAATAGGTAAGAATGGTCATATTGGCGATCTTGTTCTTGATAATATTAAACTGGGCAATCGGCTGTTTAAATTGAATACGCTGCAGGGCATATTCGGATGAAAACTCGATAACCCTTTTGCTGCCGCCGATACACCCGGCACCGAGCTTGAAGCGCCCGATATTTAAAATGTTGAAAGCAACCTGATGCCCTTTGCCTTCTATCCAGAGCATGTTTTCAACCGGAACCTTGGCATTATCAAAAATAACACTGCAGGTGGAAGAACCTTTGATCCCCATCTTCTTCTCTTCGGGATCGATTGAAACACCTTCACTATCAGCATCAACAATAAACGCAGTAAATCTTTCGCCATCAATCTTGGCATAGGTAACAATGACGTGAGCCCAGGTCGCATTAGTAATATATTGCTTTGCCCCGTTTAAAAGATAGTACTTGCCATCATCGGAAAGGACAGCTTTGGTCTTACAGTTAAGGGCATCTGAACCGGCTTCGGGCTCGGTCAGGGCGTAGGCAGCAATTTTTTCACCACTGGCCAGACCGGGCAGGTATTTTTTCTTCTGCTCTTCGTTGCCGAAATAGACGATCGGCAACGTGCCGATACCGGTATGAGCACCGAATGATGTGGCAAAAGAGCCACCACAGATTGATGCGTTTTCGGTGATGATCATCGTGGTAATCTTATCAGCTTCTTCTCCGCCGTACTCTTCCGGAATATCACTACCAATCATTCCCAGTTCACCGGCCTGCCGAATCAGATCGAGGGTTACCCCTTCGGCTTTCACTTCGATTTCATCAATCCGCGGTTCTACCTTATTCTTCATGAAATCGTAACTGGTTTTTTTGATCATCAAATGGATGTCATCAAAATCCTCGGGTGTGAAAATAGTGTTTTCATCAACCGGGCCAAGCAGAAAAGCACCACCTTTAATTAATTCACTCATACATTTGTCACCCCTTATTTAAATAGTCAGGCAAAAGATACTTTTACCGTTTAATATTTTCTCTGGTAAAATATCTTTTCCCTGCATTGTGAATTTATTAACTTAGTTTAATAGTTCGGAAACTGTCATCCTTATATTGAATTATGGAATTCTTTCGGTCTGATCACCGGCAAATGATTGAAGAAATCGCCGATGGCGCTTGCCTAGAGCTGTAAATTATGCTAATATTTCTCTACCGGGCCGAAGTGGCGGAATTGGCAGACGCACACGACTCAAAATCGTGCGCC
>CAYGHB010000036.1:0-7289 GCA_964349375.1 uncultured Syntrophomonadaceae bacterium
AATTCATCGAGAATGAATTGCCCGCTGGTTACGATACCATCATCGGAGAACATGGAGTCCGGCTTTCCGGTGGGCAGCGACAGCGGCTCGGCATTGCCCGAGCGTTTTACCATGATCCGGAAGTGCTGGTTTTTGATGAAGCTACCAGCGCTCTTGATGGGGTTACGGAAGATGCGGTGCTTGCCTCAATTCTTAGCACGGTCAGGTCAAAAACGCTTATCGTGATTGCTCATCGCCTGACGACCATCAAGGATTGCGATCAGGTTTACTTAATGGATAAAGGTGAAATTGTTGCATCAGGCACCTACGACAGTCTGATCGCAGAAAACAAGATCTTCAGGGCCATGGCCAAGGTGGGGAGATTAACTTAAATCTGGTTTAGCTGATTCAGTCTTAATGATTAAACGGCGGAAAAGCTTTTTACTGATTTCTATACTGTGATCATCTTGAAATAACTGGCGGGATTTACCCCTCATAATTTGTTTGTCCTCAACTGTAAGCCTCGTGTAGTGTTCCATTGCATTTATAAATGCGGCGGCATCATCAGCGCGGTAACCGTTTTTCCGATCTGTTATCTTGTAACCGGTAAGTGCATGGCTGGTTCCGATTACCGGTAAGCCGTAAGATAAAGCTTCGGCTACTTTAACTTTCATGCCGGCCCCGGAAAAAATCGGCGCCAGGTAGATTAAAGCTCTTTCAAAGTACGGCTTCATATCCCGCGGAGAATCTACAAGCTCGATACTTTTGTGGCAGGATTTCAGCGACAGAATCTCTTTTCCAGGTTTAGACCCGGCTATGACCATTTTGTAAACTTTGCTGATGTAGTGTTCATCATCCACTAATTTATGCCAGACTTTTTTAATAAACCAGGCTGCTCCATCGGCATTTGGCCCGAACCACAGAGATCCCGTAATTAAAAGATAGGGATATTTTTCAACTTCTTCGATCTGATTAATTGAGGACGTCGCCGGCGGGCTGGGTTCTTCAAGAGCAACCGGAATGACCACTAACTCTTTCTTATCTAAGTTTTCAGGATATAGTTCGCTTAATCTTGCCTTGTCGCTGGCTGTAAGGCAGATCAAGCAATCGGCATTATGCAGGCAGAGTCTTTCCTGCCTGGTGATTAAATTGCGCTTGATCAGTGAACGAAGGCTGTTAGGCAAGCTTTTCTTCTCCGTTACACGATTAAAAAAATAATCTCTTTCTACATTATGAACTCTGACAACCAGCTTCTTCTGATATTTCTTCGCTTCCCGGGCGATAAACCCGTATCTTGAATATTCCAGGTAAACAAGATCATAATCATTCCAGTTAAGTTTGGCTGACATGGCCAACCAGCTTCTGTAGTAGCCGGTTGTCACGCCACTGAACAAAGTTTTTGCCAACCCGCCGTAACTTGACTCATATTCAAGTGGATAGATCTTCCTGAATGTTTGCTCTAATGACCGATCGTGAAATTCGGGGCCCATGTAATCTATTTCTGCCAAGCCGGCCAGGGATAAGATCGATTGCCTGACCACCAATCCCCCCCCTGATTGAACAGTTGGCGTTTCAAGAGTTATGTATAAAATCCTGATCGCAGGAAGCCCTCCTTTATTATTACGATTCGGTCCCGGCCATCACGGCCCGATAGTCATTAGTCACCAATTCCCTGCCAATATATTCCCACGAATAATGCTGCCTGAAATTATTCCTAAGATTAATACCCATCTGGGCCAACTGCTGACTACTGATATTTTCGATTATGTATATTAGTTTTTCTGCGTAATCTTGATCGCTGTTGTCGACCAGAAAACTATTTATTTCATCTTCCAGGTATTCTTCAATTGCCCCTGTTTTTGTTGCTAGGACAGGCTTTTTAAATTCTGCCGCAGTAAAAACCACCCCGCTCATACTGGCAGAGCGGTAGGGTAACAAAACGAGTTGAGATTGCTCTAGGAGATAATTTAGCAGATTGTCTTCAATAAAGTGGTCGATATATAAAATATTTGTGCAAGCTTTGATCTCAGCTTCAATTTCATTCAGTTCCTTATAGTTGCGATCCTTTTTGCCAGCTATGATCAGGAGATATTGTTGAAGATCTTTAAAGTTTTCTAACCAGATTTTTGCTAAGCGGTCCACACCCTTGTTGTAAAAAATATTTCCAAAGAAGATGAAAAGCTTATTCGAAACATCCATCTTGGCAAGGATATCTTCGTTTACCAACATTCTGTCAGATTTCGTACTCTGACCGTTAAATGATCCGTGCCGCTGAATGCTTACTTTATTCTTGAAATCCTCATAAAGGTCGGAAAACTCTCGCCTTGTTTGTTCGCCGTGCACCAGGATTCTATCAACCTTGTTGTATATTTTGGAGAGGTCAGCGTACTGTTTTTTTCCACTTCGGTGAGGCAGAATATTATGCGCAGTGTAGATTATTTTAGGGCCAAGTTTCTTTATGATCCCTAAAAAGATGATATCTGTTTTATAATGCAGCAGCCACTGGATGTGCACCAGGTCATAGCTGTGCGCTCTTAATTCTCCGAATAGAGCAAAATAGGCGATGTAGTATTCAACTATGCGTATGATATTTCTTAAAAAACCCGGTTTCATTTTTTCTGATCTTTTAAAAAAGACTCTCTTAACCGGGTAGCTAAGCTTCTTTTCCTGCGGGTAATAGCAATTTGTCCATAATGTGAGATCAACTAATCCGGCGATACTCTCACAGAGACCGTTAGTATAAAAGTACATATTATAAATGCCCCAGGGATCAACCATCATTACTTTCATGCCGGTCACCAGGTTCCCCTCTAAGAGGGATAACTTTCGATATCCTCGATTATTGCCTTTTTCGGGTTATACTTTAAACCTGCAATGGAGCCAATGCCATAAGCCAGGTGATTAAGCGGGTAAAGTAAAAAAATCATGATTGCTTCTTTGAATCCCTCCGCCAGTTTAAGGGTGAATGTAATATTGAGCAGCAGGTAAAGGGTCAGCTCAGCAATTAATAGCCACTTAAATAGGGGTACAAACAACGAAAGTATTGGCAGTAGGATTAGCGATAGTACAAAAATAAAGGGGATCAAGTGCCTTAAAGACATGGTACCCAGACACAATTTAGCGGTAATAATGTTCCATTTGCCTTTTTGATAGCTTTGTTCAAAAATACCTGAAATAGTGCTTCTGCAATGATAAACCAACTTTAGATCCGAATCTAAAAAGATTCTACCGCCGTTTTTTCTGATCCGGTAGTTTAACTCATAATCCTGTCTTCTTGTTAGTCTTTCATCATAAAGGCCATACTTGTCGAAAGTTTTCCGCTCAAATGCCCCAAAAGGCACTGTGTCAACATATCCGGAAGAAGCGTTAATCCGGAAGCTCGCATTTCCCACCCCAAATATTGAAGAGAGAACCTTGGCATAGGCTCTGCCAATAGTGCCGGATCCCCTGGTTTCAAGCAGGCCGCCCACATTATCGGCGCCAGTATTCTTTAGGGTTGTAATGCATCTTGAGATGTAATTATTAGGGTATTGTGCGTGTCCGTCCAGACGAATAATATAATGGCCGTTAGCATTTTTTATGCCAATATTCATGGCATAGGGCACGGTTTTCATGGGGTTTTCAAAATATTTTATGGTAGAAGGGTATTCTTGATTATAGCTCTTGATTATCGCTTGTGTTTGATCGTCTGAAAGGCCATCGATCAGCAGCGCCTCAATTTTATCCAGCGGATAATCCTGCTTCAGGACAGACTGAATGCAATTCTCAATAAACTTAGCTTCATTCCGGACAGGAATGACTAGCGATACTGTGTCATCAATATTTGTTTTATCTACCATGCTTAGTATTTCCGCCTCAAGATGAAATATTTAAAGGAGTATTATTAGAGCTTGTCCGTATTATATTTCAAAAATTATAATAAGTGAATCGAAAATTATCGAAATAAATGTGGAGATGGATAAAAAATGGGTAAAACGATGAACAAAATATTATTGACATATGTCAGAAAGCCTGTATAGAGTGTGCCAGCCAGATGAATGTTGCCCGTACCACAGTGCAGGGCATCTACAATAATAATGATTCATGTGGTGGCCATTGATTGAAATAGTTCAGAATTAGCAAAAAGAAGCACGGGAGCTGGATTACCTCAAGTGCTTCTTGGCATTTTTGATCATTATCCTAACCGAGGCTGCGGGTAGTCACCACGTCAATGCCGGTGTCGAGTAAATTCTCAATCACCACGGTTCCCATCTTAACCGGTGCGGTCAGCTCAACCTTGTTTATCTCTTCCATTGCTTTGTAAATCAACTCTTTAGGCAGAGGTTTGTTTGTTTTTACCGGCAGCCGGGCCAGCGGTGCATTATTGATCACCACCGTCGAAGTGAGGGTGCGGGTTGGATTTGTGTATTCTTCATAGGCGTATTCCCGCCCTATTTTACATTGTTGGCCACGGATCGTTAGTCCTTCCGGATTGTCGGCAAGACCGGATACTTTCATTTTACAGCCCAGCGGACAGAGGATGCAGATTAGCGCCTTTTCTATAGTTTCGGTTTTAGTCATGGTTAATTGTCCTCCTTTGCCACTTCAACGGAAAGAGTTTGGAAATTTTTACCCGGCAGGTCACTCTTTTTCAGTTTGATAGAGACCATTTCTCCAGGTGTCAGAACCTTTTTCTTGACTTGCTTAATAACCTGTTGATCTGCCTTTACCACTAATGCGCTTTTTCCATGGTTGCCTCGCACCCGCATGAAAAGCTCCAGGTTATCTTGAATCAGATCTTTTCTGACCCGGTGTGGAACAATGTAGCCGATATTCTTTAGCGGTTTGGTGTGGAAGACTGAGCCCTTATCTATCTCTGCCGTTTCACCTTTAATCAGAGCCGCTGCGCCTTGGCCCGCTCTGTAACTTTCGTCGGTTACCCAATCAACTAAATCGTGAACGTGAACAACGTTGCCGCAGGCAAAGATCCCCGGAACAGTGGTTTCCATCGCTTCGTTAACCACCGGACCACCAGTTGAGCGGTCAAGTTCGACACCTGCTTCTTTTGATAGCTCGTTTTCAGGAATCAGGCCGCGGGAAAATAGAATAGTATCGCATTCAATTTCACTGAATGTACCCTCAATCGGCTGTTTTTTATCGTCAGTCTTCGCTATGGTAACACTTTCCACCCGGTTTTTGCCCTTAATGTTGGCGATGGTGTGACGATAGAGCATGGGAATGCCGTAATCTTCGACGCATTGCACGTAGTTTCTGACTAATCCGTCGGAATAGTCCTTACGTTCGATTACGGCCATCACTTCGGCCCCTTCCAGCACTATCCGCCGGGCCATGATCAGGCCGATATCGCCGGAACCGAAGACGACAACTTTGCGGCCGACCATGTATCCTTCGATGTTGACAAAACGCTGCGCCGTACCGGCAGAAAAGATACCGGCCGGACGCATGCCGGGAATATTAATTGCACCCCTGGTTCTCTCCCGGCATCCCATACCGAGAATGATTGCCTTAGCCTGAATTGTCGTAAATCCGTCAACTGTGTTAACGTATGTTACCTTTTTATCAGCGCTGACTGATAGCACCATGGTGTCCAGTTTGCAGCGGATGCCCTCTTCTTTAAGCATGTCGATAAAGCGTTCGGCATATTCAGGGCCGGTAAGCTCTTCCCGGAACTGGTGCAGGCCAAACCCGTTATGGATACACTGCTGTAAAATTCCACCCAGTTCATGGTCACGCTCGATCACCAGGATATCCTCTATGCCGCTCTGCCTGGCCGCGATAGCCGCCGCCATGCCCGCAGGGCCGCCGCCGACAACCACTAAATCATAAGTGGCTTTTACGCCGGTTTCAAGGGTAAGCCCGGTAGTCTGGGGCAGACATTTGCCGATTGCGCCACTTTCGCGTGGATCAATCTCCCTGTTTTTTGTGGTGCCGCTTAAAATGAATGAACCGGGGTTATCTTTGTTGATTTCCGGTAATTTCTTACCCAGCTCGTTCGCTAAAATTTGCATTACCCGCGGTCCGCAGAAACCACCCTGGCAGCGGCCTCCGCCGGGACGAGTTCTTTTCTTGATTCCGTCAACCGTCCGGGCCCCGACCGGGCCGTGGATAGCTCTGATAATCTCGCCTTCGGTAATATTTTCGCAGCGACAGATGATGCGTCCATAGCTTGGTTCCTCTGCGATCATCTTTACCCTTTCACCTTCAGGCAGTGACATAAATGGAATGTAGCTTCTGGCCCGGGTGATAAAGTTATCTTTTAATCTCAAGCCGCCTGCTTTTTCGCTGATTAGATCGGCAATATAGCAGGCAATCGCAGGCGCAGCTACCAGGCCAGGTGAGTCAATCCCTGCTACATTGAAGAAACCCGGTGAAACGGTTGATTCTTCAACAATAAAATCCCCTTTTTCGGTTTTGGCTCTCAGTCCGCTGAAGGTGGTGATTACCTCATGGAAGGGCAAGTTATTTTTCAGCTTTTTAGCTTGTTCTTCAACATATTTTAAACCGGCTGCTGTGGTTGCTGTATCTTCAGGCGAGTCGATCGCTTCAGCATTTGGTCCGATGATCAGGTTGCCATGAGCGGTGGGGGATACAAGGACCCCTTTCCCCAGGGCTGTAGGGCATGGAAAGAGCACATGCCTGGCCAAAGAGCCTGTTCCTTTGTCCAGCAAAAAGTATTCGCCGCGGTTTGGTTTGATTTTAAAATCAGCAGGGTTGATCATTTCGTTGATTCGGTCGGCATAGAGGCCGGCGGCATTGATTACGTAGCGTGCTTCGACAGTCTTGTCGCTGCAGCTAATGGTGAAGGATGATCCTTTTATTTCAATAGCGGTGACTGCACTGTCCAGCAGTACTTCAGTGCCGCTCGCCGCTGCGCTTTCCGCCAGGGCGATCGCCAACAGGTAGGGATCGGTGATCCCGGCAGTGGGGGCGTAGAGGGCGCCCACTGCATTATCATTTAAACCTGGTTCTATTTGATTAAGGCGATGATGATCGATTATTTCCAGTCCCGGTATGCCGTTCTTCAGGCCCCGATCAAGTAGCTGCTGCAGGGTACTCATCTCTTCTGCGCAGAAGGCGACTACCAGCGAACCGATCTGCTCAAATGGCACTTCGAGTTCTGCACAGAGTACCGGGTAGATCAGATTTCCTTCAGCATTAAACATGGCTTTCAGGGTTCCCGGTTCGGGGTCAAAGCCGGAATGAACAATAGCGCTGTTGGCCTTGGTTGTCCCGTTGGCAACGTCGCTGTCTTTCTCGATCAGGATCAATTTCAAGTCATATCTGGCTAGCTCACGGGCTATGGCTGTGCC
>CAYGHB010000036.1:7389-11158 GCA_964349375.1 uncultured Syntrophomonadaceae bacterium
GCTATTCAGCTCATTGTTCCGGTAAGACTTACCTAGAGCAGCAGCGGTTGATACAAAAAGGTAAAAAGCGCCCCGCGGTTCAAGAGCTTTAAGGTAGGGCAGGCTGTTGATCCGCTCATAGATATAGCGACGACGTTCGTCAAAGGCGCGATTCATCTCCTTTACACTATCCTGCGGCCCCTTTAATGCCGCTACGGCAGCTTTTTGGGCAATTGAATTCGGGTTTGAAGCGGTGTGACTCTGAATATTGGCCATAACCGTGGCAATCTCGGCAGAAGAAGCAGTGTAGCCAATACGCCATCCAGTCATTGCATAACTTTTTGATACACCATTTACCACAATGGTGAGCTCTTTGATTTTTTCATTGAAACTGGCGATACTTATATGCTCTTCCAGGCCATAGATCAGTTTTTCGTAGATTTCATCAGAAATCACATAGATATTATTTTCAGTGCAAAAATCGGCAATGACCTTCAGTTCCTCCCTGCGGTATACCTGGCCTGTTGGGTTTGATGGACTGTTCAAAATGAGAACCTTGCTTTTTGAGGTTAGTGATTTTTGCAGATCAGCTACCGTTGCTTTTAGATTGTTTGACAAGTCAGTATCTACCACTACCGGAATGCCGTCATTGAGGCGGACCATTTCAGGGTAACTGACCCAGTAAGGGGCAGGGATTAGCACTTCATCCCCGGGGTTAAGCAGGGCGGCTAAGACGTTATTAATCGAGTGTTTCGCACCGTTGCTGACAACAATCTGGGAAGGCTTGTAGCTGAGGTTGTTATCGAGCTCTAGTTTCTTGCAAATTGCTTCCCTTATTTCCAATGTCCCCGCGGCCGGAGTATAGCGGGTGTGGCCTTCGTTAATCGCTCTGATCGCCTCATCGCGAATCAAGACTGGTGTATCGAAATCCGGTTCACCGGCTCCAAAGCCGATAACATCAATCCCCTGGCTTTGCATTTCCTTTGCTTTACTGTCGATTGCCATTGTTGGCGAAGGGCTGATCGCCAGCGCTTTTTTTGATAACATTTCTGCTCACCCCTAATCCTATAATCTGAAAAATATTTTACCATAGAAAAGATCTTTAGTTGAGCATTTCGAGAACGTAAGCAGGAGGGATCCAGAGCAGATCGCCATTGAGCAACTGCATCGGGTTTACAGGAGCATGGCCGATGTTCACTTCCCAGTGCAGGTGCGGTCCACTGGCATAGCCGGTTATGCCCACAGTGCCAATCTGCTCGCCGCGTTCAACCATTGCACCGGTTTCTACCGAGATGGTCTCCAAATGCATATAAGTGCTGGACAGGTTAAGGCCGTGGTCGATGATCACCGTATTACCGCCGGAAAGTAAAAACTCTGCGAGCCTCACAATACCTCGGTTGGCAGCCACAACGGGGACGCCTTCGTCAGCCGCAATATCAATGCCGTTGTGTCGGCGGGGCGGGTTGTCGTTGATGTACCTGATGGCAGCAAACTCGGAGGAGATTCTGCCTTCAAGAGGCAGCACAAAACCTTTAAGCCAAAGCGGGTGAGGCTCGGTAGTTTCGCGGGCGATGCACACTTTTTCGCGGTCTTCGGCCAAACGCTCAGCAGTCCAGCCAACGGTTGCACTGGGCGGTACCCTAAAACGGGATACCGGGAAATCTTTAGTGCCGATGGCTAAATCCGAGATAGCCAAAACATTGCTGTCTCCACCATCTTCAGTTTTAACGGACACGGTGTAGATACCCGGTTCCGTATCGTAACTTACTCCGGCTACAATGAACCGGCTTTCGCCAAAGCGGTAATGGTCGGATATGGTTCCCGGAAAACCGAGTTCGAACATCAATTCCCTTTCTATCTCAACAGGTGTGACTTCAATCACTAAAAAATCACCGGGAAAAGGGTTTTCCGGGTAAAAATATATTTGAGGTTCGGTGTTGTATTGAATAGCATAGGGCACAATATACTTTACCTGCTGCTCAGGTTTTGTGTCCGGTTCCGATTTAGTCACATTAAGCAGCAGAAAAGCAATGAGTACCGCTACCACTGAAATAACCGGGAAAAGCAGGACCGGTTTGCCCAATTTTATCATCGCTTGCTATTTTAACCTCACTTAGTAAAATTGGCTTATTTACTTCTTGCGCGCGGCTTCGGCTTTTCTCCAGTCATTTAAGAAACTCTCAATTCCGGAATCGGTAAGCGGGTGCTTGAACATCTGTTTTAATACTTTAAAAGGCATCGTGGCAATGTGGGCGCCGGCTAAGGCTACAGCAGTCACATGCTCGGGGTGACGAATACTGGCGGCAATTACTTCCGATTTCAGGTCGTGCAGGCGAATAACATCAACTAGGTCACTGACTAAGTCGACTCCCCGGTGCCCAATGTCGTCAAGCCTGCCAATAAAGGGGCTGATATAAGCCGCCCCTGCTTTGGAAGCCAGCAGGGCCTGGTTGACGGTAAAGACCAGGGTGACATTTACCTTTATCCCTTCCTGCGCCAGCGTTTTCACCGCTTGCATTCCTTCCGGGGTAATCGGTATTTTTACCACCACGTTCTGATGTATGGCAGCCAGTTTACGTCCCTCGCGAACCATCCCTTCATAATCGAGAGCGATCACCTCAGCACTAACCGGGCCGTTTACCAGCTCACAGATAGAGGGTAGGATCTTTGCAAAATCTTCGTCTTCCCGGGCAGCAAGCGACGGGTTAGTTGTTACCCCGCAGATCACTCCCCACTTAACAGCTTCTCTGATTTCGTCAACATTAGCAGTATCAAGGTAAAGATTCATATTTTTTTGACCTCCCATATTCAGTATTAATATATCCATTATACCTGAAGATGCTTAACAATGTTTATAACTGCAGATGCAGCGACCGTTAATATTATTGCCAGCAAAAGGGGGGGCTGTTAGAATGAAGCGAGAGGTAGGTGAAGCGCTTTGGCGGCGATCAATGATCTGGCCAAACATTACCCGGAAAAATGTGCTTCTGCGGAAACAATTTTCAGCAAGATCAGGGCCGGCGACCGGATCTTTATCTCGACTGGTTGCGGAGAGCCTCAACAACTGGTCAAGATGCTGGCAGAATACGTAGAATCGCACCCAAAAGCCTTTTTTGATGCGGAGATTTTGCACGTTTGGACTCTTGGCGTTGCCCCTTACAACGACGAAAAACTGAAAAATAATTTTCGACAGAACTCTTTTTTTATCAGTCACCTGACTCGCAAGGCGGTTAATGAAGGGGCAGCTGATTATACTCCAATCTTTTTATCGGAAGTTCCCGACCTTTTTCGCCGGCGCCAAATTCATGTTGATGTGGCCTTGGTTCAGGTTTCTCCGCCCGATGAACACGGTTTTTGCAGTCTCGGAGTCAGTGTCGATATTACCAGAGCTGCCGTGGAAAACGCCGACCTGGTAATTGCCCAGGTTAACAAAAATACGCCCCGGGTGCATGGCGATACCTTCATCCATGTATCAAAGATCGACTACCTGGTTCCTTACGATGAACCGACCCTTGAGTATATTCAGCCTCAGCTCGAACGAGACATTATTGAGCGCATCGGTCACTATACCGCTCGGATTATTGAAGATGGGGACACCATCCAGGTTGGCTATGGCAGTGTCCCTAACGGGGTACTCGAGTTTCTTGCTGATAAACGTCATCTTGGCGTGCATACAGAGATGCTTGGGGATGGATTGATCGAGCTGATGGAAAAAGGTGTCATAGACAATAGTATGAAAAACCGCAACCGCGGCAAACTTGTTGCCTCTTTCTGCATGGGCACTCAAAAA
>CAYGHB010000037.1:0-11157 GCA_964349375.1 uncultured Syntrophomonadaceae bacterium
TTATACCTGAGGCGGGCAGGAAATTGTTAAGCCGAGTTAGTCCCTTAACCGATCTACCCCTTGCATTGGGCTTCGGCATCTCCGGCCCGGAACAGGTTGCTTCGTTGAATGAAGAGGGCGATGCGGTAATTATCGGTAGCGCGATCGTCAGACTGGTGGAAGAAGGAGGGACAAAAGAGGAAATTGGGAGGCGGATAGGAACGTTTTTGAAAAGGTTTAGAGAAGACTGATTGTTGTTGGTTTCCATGAACCCAAAGGCTGAGTGTTTGGCTAGTCTACCATTATATGGAGATGAGCAGGGCATATGCATTTAAAAAATCCGAGAAAACCAGATCGTGGGCTATGTGTTGCTTGCAGCCGGGAGCCCCCATGTTTGCCGATCCGCTTGTTTCAATCTTACCCCGCCTTTTTATCGGTATAGTTGCCTACCTGGTTTACGCTTCAACAATACGGATTAACGGCATTCTGGCTGCTGTATTGGCAGGGGCTCTCGGTTCAGCCACCAACACGGTATTGGAATTTACACCTGGCTCGATGGTTCCGTATACGAAGGGGAATGGGTTGACGGAGACATGTACTTATGCTACTTACACCAAAACCGATAGCACCGTAAAATCTGGACTATGGAATAAGTAAGCGGAATACTTGTTATCGAGGAAGGAGCGGCCATGCAAAAAGACGCCGACCGGCTGGGGCAGGTGGGCGAAATGCAGTAAAAATAGCAGCCATGCTTAGCTTTTACGGATGGCTGCATGATATTCCTGCAGTGATTTCAGCTCTGAGTTAACCAGGCCATTCGCGTTGTAAAACATGATGCCCCGGGCGCTGACCAGGGCGGCGGTCATGGTGGTTATATAAGGCAGTCTTTTTTTTATGGCTAGCTTGCGAATGTAGGAATCATCGAACTCGCTCGCTTTCGTCTTGGGCGTGTTGATAATCAGGCCGATTTCACCGTTGGAAATACTGTCGGCGATGTTGGGCCTGCCCTCGTATATTTTTTTGATATCCACGCAGGGAACACCTTTCTCCCGAAGAAAGAGGCCGGTCCCCTCGGTAGCCCTGATATTGAACCCGGCCGCTACAAAACAGCGGGCTACTTCAAGGGCGGCCGGCTTGTCGTTGTCGTGGACACTGATCAGCACCGTTCCCCCGGTGGGGATGGGCAGGTTGGTCGATTCCTGCGCTTTGATATAGGCCAGTTCGAACGAATCGGCGATGCTGAGAACCTCGCCGGTTGACCTCATCTCCGGGCCCAGCACCGGGTCGACTTCCGGGAACATGTTGAAAGGTAATACAGCTTCCTTGACCCCGAAATGAGGCAGAACGCTGTTTGAAAGGTTCTTCATATCGTATACCCGGCCGGTATTTGCAGCCATGATAATCTCGGTGGCAATCTTGGCCATGGAAATGTTGCACACCTTCGAAACAAGCGGAACGGTTCTCGACGCCCGCGGGTTGGCTTCCAGGACGTAAACTTTCTCTCCCTCGATGGCATACTGGATATTTATCAGCCCGACCACTTTCAGTTCCCGGGCAATCTTTTTGGTGTACTCGACGATAACCCGGGTATGCTCTTTGGATATGCTGGTCGGCGGGATAACGCAGGCCGAATCGCCGGAGTGTACACCGGCGTATTCGATGTGCTCCATGACCGTAGGCACAAAGGCCTCGACCCCGTTGGCAATGGCGTCCGCTTCGGCCTCCACGGCTGAACCCAGGAAGCGATCGACCAACAGGGGGCGTTCCCTGGATATGCTGCTGGCCGCGGCCATGTATTTTTGGAGCATCTGGCAATCATGAATTATTTCCATGCCCCGCCCCCCCAGTACGTACGAAGGGCGCACGATAACGGGGAAACCAATCTTTTCGGCGATCGCAATCGCCTCATCGGCACAGGCGGCCATACCCGACTCGGGCATGGGCACCTTCAGTTTTTTCATCATCCTGCCAAATTGCTCCCGATCTTCTGAAAGATCGATCGCTTCCCGGGAGGTGCCCAGGATCTTCACCCCGACCTTTTCAAGCTCCGCGGCTATGTTTAAGGGAGTCTGACCGCCAAACTGGACAATTACCCCGATCGGTTTCTCCTTCTCGTAGATGCTTAAAACCTCTTCCACGGTCAGCGGTTCGAAATAGAGTTTGTCCGAAGTGTCATAATCGGTGGAGACGGTTTCCGGGTTGCAGTTAACCATAACCGTTTCATAGCCGAGATCTCTCAAGGCAAAGGCGGCGTGAACGCAGCAGTAATCGAACTCGATGCCCTGGCCGATGCGGTTGGGGCCGCCGCCCAGGATCATCACCTTGGGCCGGGAGCTTGCTGCAATCCGGTCGTCGCCATTGTAGGTCGAATAATAATAGTAGGACGCCTTTTCGACACCGCTGACAGGGACCGCCTGCCAGGCCTCTTTCAACCCCAGGGCAGCCCGCCTATCCCTGATTTCGGACTCGGCAAGGCCTAAAAGACCCGCCAGGTAGCGGTCGGAAAACCCGTCTTTTTTAGCCCTGGCCAGAAGATCGTCAGGTAGGGCAAGGTCCTTGAAACAGAGGATCTCTTCTTCGAGCTGAACGAGTTCATCAAGTTGTTCTAAAAAATACCTCTTAATGTAAGTCAGGGCATGCAGGCGGTCGAGGTCTGCCCCCTTGCGCAAAGCTTCGTAGAGGATAAACTGACGCTCGCTGCTCGGTTCGGCCAGGAGGACGTAAAGTTCCTCCAGCGAACGGCTGTTGTAATCAGCAGCAAAACCCAGCCCGTAGCGACCGATCTCCAGGGAACGGATCGCCTTTTGAAGCGCTTCCTTGAAGGTTTTGCCGATGCTCATCACTTCTCCGACGGCTTTCATCTGGGTACCCAGCCTGTCGACGGCTCCCGGGAATTTCTCGAAAGCCCAGCGAGCGAACTTGACCACCACATAGTCGCCCGCGGGAGTGTATTTTTCGAGCGTTCCGTCACGCCAGTATGGAATTTCATCCAGGGTGAGGTCTGCGGCCAACAGGGCCGAAACATAGGCGATGGGGAACCCGGTAGCCTTGGAAGCCAGGGCTGAAGAGCGCGAGGTCCGCGGGTTGATTTCGATGATCACTACACGTCCCGTTTTGGGATCATGGGCAAACTGCACATTGGTCCCGCCGATCACCCCAATGGTTTCGACAACGGAGTAGGCGTACTTCTGCAGGCGCTCCTGCAGTTCGGAACTGATCGTCAGCATCGGTGCCGCACAGAAAGAGTCGCCGGTGTGGACGCCGATAGGGTCGATATTTTCTATAAAGCAGACCGTGATCAGCTGGTTCTTGCTGTCCCTGACCACTTCCAGTTCCAGCTCTTCCCAGCCCAGCACCGATTCATCAACCAGGATCTGACCGACCATGCTGGCGTCGATTCCCCGCCTGGCGATGAGCCTCAGCTCGTCGATGTTATAAACCAGGCCACTGCCGGTGCCGCCCATGGTATAAGCCGGCCTGATTACGACGGGAAACCCGAGCCTGCCGGCAATCGCTTCGGCCTCTTCCACGCTGTAAGCAGCCTCGCTTTTTGGCGTTTCGATACCCAGCGAGTGCATTGTTTTCTTGAAGGCGATGCGGTCCTCGCCGCGCTCGATGGCGTCGATCTGGACGCCGAGCACTTCGACTGCGTATTTTTTAAAAATCCCGCTTTTTTCCAGTTCCGAGCAGAGATTGAGAGCAGTCTGCCCCCCGAGGTTCGGCAAAACTGCATCGGGGCGCTCCTTTTTGATGATCATAATCAGGCTGGCCACGTTCAGAGGTTCAATGTAAGTTGCATCGGCTATATCCGGATCGGTCATGATGGTGGCCGGATTTGAATTGACCAGGACTATCTCGTAACCCAGTCCCCTTAAAGCCTTGCAGGCCTGGGTCCCCGAGTAATCGAATTCGCAGGCCTGGCCGATCACGATCGGCCCCGACCCGATAATCAGCACTTTCTTAATGTCTCTTCGTTTTGGCATGGCTTATCTCCGGCCTTCAATATTTTTAAAATCTTTACCTGCTATGATAACCTCTGGCCAAATTTTCCGCAACCGTTTCCAGGTTTCACCGCCCGGCCCACACTTTATTTTTAAAACAGCGGTAAAAGCTTCCCGGGGAATCTCGACCCGGCCGAAACCAAGAATACTGGTATCAATAACCTACATATATCAAAAGCACCTTGCATTATAAAACTGGTTTACACTGGCAACCTTCAGTCTGTTACAACAATTGCCACGATCACCCGATCATTCTTTTTGGAAAACGGTTCAACAGGTTAGCTTTCGGTACTCGGCCAGCAGCTTTCGTGTAAGCGGGCCCGGGTTACCGTCTGCAATATTATTGTCGTCAACTGCGACAAGAGGCATGATTTCCATGATTGAAGCGGTAAGGAAAACCTCCGTGGCCTGCTCAAAGTCTTTTCTGTACAGCACAGCTTCTTTTACCGGGAGGCCCAATGTTTTACGGGCTAATTCTAATACTATGCTGCGGGTAATACCGGGTAGCAGGCCACAATGAACGGAAGGGGTTAGCAGGGTTTCGCCGTCAAAAAGGAAAAGGTTGCTGGTGGTCCCCTCGGTCAGCTCACCCCTGGTATTAAGAAAAAGCCCTTCTAAGCAGTCCTGCTGCAGCGCTTCTTTTTTACCGAGCATGTTTTCCAGATAATTAAGTGATTTTATTCTGACCAGAGGCGAGGCTTCGTTGCGGGGAAAGCTGACCACCACCGCTCTGCTGCCTTGAAGATAGAGTTGTTCCGGATAAGCAGTAGTCTCTCTAACAGTAATAAGAATAGTCACTTCTGTATTTAGTGGCCGGGGCCAAAGCGAGCGCCGGTTGATACCGCTGGTCAGCGAAAGACGCATAGATCCTACTGCTAAGTTGTTTGCGGCAATGACCTCTTCTACGAAAGAATGCAGATCGCCGAGATCGGGGGCAGGGAGCGCCAAAAAGGCCGCGCTTTTCTGCAAGCGCTGCAGGTGCTCTTTTAGCTGGTAAGCTTGCCCCCGATAGACGCGCATGGTTTCAAAGATACCGTCGCCATAAAGCAGTCCCCCGTCATCAGCGGCCACTTTTGCTTCAGACAGCGGTAATAAATTGCCGTTCAGGGAGCATATTTCTTGCTTCATCACTTAAAATCTCCTTCCCCTGGCCTGATTCCCAGGGCGTCTAACAGGGCCCTGGCTTTATCCAGGGTTTCCTGATACTCCAGTTCCGGTTGGGAGTCGGCCACAATACCGCCACCTACCTGAAAATAGACGCGGTTGTTTTTGATCACAAAAGTGCGGATAACGATATTTAAATCGGCCCGACCGCTAAAATCAAGATAGCCCAGGGAACCGGTATAGATACCCCTGCGCACAGGTTCCAACTCCTCGATAATTTCCATGGCGCGAATTTTCGGTGCGCCGGTGATCGAGCCGCCCGGGAAAACCGCCGGCAGAAGATCAAGCACATTCTTGCCTGCCGGCAGGGTCCCGGTAACTGTTGAAACCAGGTGATAAACTGTTGCATACGTTTCAAGGCAGAACAGCTCGGGCACCTTTACCGAACCGGTCTGGCAAATGCGGCCCAGGTCGTTACGCTCCAGGTCAACAATCATTAAGAGTTCAGCGCGATCCTTCTCACTGTTAATTAATTCTTGTTTCAAAGCGCTGTCTTCAGCCGCTGTATTTCCCCGCGGCCGGGTCCCTTTTATGGGGCGGGTTTCAACGTGGTTGCCTTCTACCAACAGAAAGCGTTCCGGCGACGAACTTAACACCGACACTTCCGGGAAACGTAAAAAAGAGGCAAACGGCGCCGGGTTTAGATGCCGCAGGCGGCGATAAAGCTCCCATGTACCGGACTTAAGTTCTGCTGAAAAACGCTGCGAAATATTAACCTGATAGATATCCCCGGCAGCAATATATTCCAAGGACTTCTCGACAGCCCGGCAATAATCCTCCCGGCTGAAGTTGGATTTAAGGCCTACGGCTCGCAGATAATCGTATTTTTGCCCTCCTGCTGTAAAAGCGGAAAATGGGCGGGCCAGCATTGATCGCCAGTTAAAGAGACGCTCCTCGGCCCGCTTTTGCCCGGCGATCTTATTGAAAGGAAGACCGGTCGAGACCAGGTAGGCACAACCCTGATCGTGATCGATCACCACACCACCGTCGTAGAAAGCAAACAAGCACTCTGGCAGGCCAAGATCATTTACTGTCTTTTCTGGCAGACGCTCCAGCAGTCGGCCCAAATCGTACGAAAAGTAGCCAATGGCCCCACCTCTGGCAAAGGGGAAGGGCGTGGGCCCAGTAGCGCTAAATTTAGCGATCAGTTTTCCAAGCTCAGCCAGGGGATCGCCCGTTATATGGCGGATTTTACCTCCGGGTGTTTCAATAGTGCACTGTTTGCCGGTGGCGGAAAAGAGCAAAAAGGGATCTACGCCGATAAATGAGTAGCGGCCGAGCCTTTCATGAGCCAGTGCGCTATCTAGAAAACAGGCCGTTTTCCCATTATCCAGAGCCTCGAATACAGTCGGTCCTTCCGGAAGACAAGTTAGCTGTTCAATATATGGCTGCATTGCCCGGCACCTCTTTTGCGGTGGTAATAGCATAATCTACAACAAAGTTTTGCAGGATAGTAAGCCCTTTTTCGGTAAGAATGGATTCCGGATGAAACTGGATCCCTACCAGGGGTAAGGTTTGGTGACGGATACCCATGATCTCCCCCTGATCCGTCCAGGCAGTGATCTTTAAGCAGGAAGGGTGCGAAAGTGGATCAAGAATAAGCGAATGATAACGTGTTGCCATAAAAGGCTGTGGTATACCGGCAAACAACCCCGTGCCATCATGGCAGATCGGCGATGTTTTGCCGTGCATTAAACGATCGGCCCGGATCACTTTGCCACCAAAGGTCTGGCCGATTGCCTGATGACCTAAACATACACCCAAAAGTGGCACTTTACCGGCAAAATGTTCTATTACCGGGAGAGTTATACCGGCGTTGTCAGGATTCCCGGGTCCCGGAGATATTACCAGCCCTTCCGGCGCCAGCTCCTCCAGCTTCCTTATAGTAATAGCGTCGTTGCGATAAACCTCGACCTCCACGCCCAGCTGGCGAAAATACTGCACCAGAATATAGGTAAAAGAATCGTAGTTATCAATCATGATTAACAATGTTTGCAACCCCTTTTATCTTAGACTGTTGCCTGTAGTGCAAAAAAAAGAAAACGACGCGTCGCCGATTCGCATCCCGGCCGTTTCGCGTCCCATTTGCCTAACTATGAAATTATATACCGCTATAGTTGTTCTGCTATCAATTCTTCTGGGTCCCGTGCGTTTGCTAAATCAGACCCAACAGCGCTAGATTACCGATCGGTGGAACTTGGTGGAATATGCGCTTTAGCCTGACCGTGCTTATATTCAACACTGTCTTCAAATATCCTGCTTTAATTTTGTTGTTCTGATTGTTTTAGTAAGACCCTGAAACTGCCTGAAGACCACCTGACCAGACTGGCCCTGTTTCCCCAAACTTCAGGGCCCTGTCCGCTTTTTTTGTCTACTCGCGGCCTACCACCAACCATGCCAAGCTTGCGGGCAGCCTGCAGTCCGGCCTGGGTTCTTTCCACGATTAGTTCGCGCTCCATCTCGGCTAGGACTGCCAGCATGCGGAACATAGCCTAGCCGCTGGCCTTTTCGGTAACAATCTTATTGCAGCCGGCCGCAGCCAGGGCATCGAGCTGGGCCTCCAGGTTCTGATCCCTGGTTGAAACGCGAGCATAGCCAAACTTCATCAGCGCCTCCCCCTTTTAATTGTTAACAATGTATCATAATAGGGGGGTTACAGCAACCTTGATATGATAATAGATTTTGATACAGTTTACGGGGCGATGAAGCATGTTTTTGGTGCGGGGTTTTAAACGTCTCAATAATTATCGTTTATGAGACACAGAAGAAGTGTGGCCGATTTTTTTCTTAGATCAGAATCACCGCTCACATCATTTAATAACCTGAATACTGTAAGCTCAGTTTTTTATGACATGAAACCATTCAAAATTTTCTTTTTATTTAAAAGGATTTTGTGTCTGACGTGTAGAATAAAAAGACAATTCGACAGTGGTTGGGGTTGTTTGTTTGCTTCAGACCGGCAAACAGTCTTGCCATACAGTGTTTACTAAAAGAGATTACGATCACAATGAACCATGCAGAGGTGATAACATTGGTAACTGATCGCCCTTTTGAAGAAATCTTTCTAGGCGAAAAAGCCAGTTTTGTAAAAACCATAGAAGCAAAAGACATTGATGCCTTTGCCCAAATAACCGGTGACGATAATCCGGTTCATATTGACGATGAATTTGCCGCAAAGAGCCTTTTTAAAAAGCGCATAGCCCACGGCATGTTGAGCGCATCATTAATTTCTACTGTTCTGGGCACTAAATTGCCAGGCGCAAATACCATTTATTTGTCACAGGAAGCCAAGTTCTTAGCCCCTGTGTATATTGGTGACACCCTGACTGCGGAAGTTGCAGTAGTTGAAATAAGGGAAGATAAAAGAATCTTGACCCTGCATACTACTGTAATAAACCAGGAGGGGAAGACAGTAGTTGACGGGCAGGCCAGGGTAATGAAAGCAAAGAGCTAGGCTGATTGAAATAATAAGTATAAGGAGGGAACTATATTTTGGATGATAAAACAAAAACCCCGGTGCAAAACTGGTGGGAAATCCAGGGCCAGATGCTCGACATGTGGAAAGAATCAATGGATAAAATGAAAACCGCCAAAGCTTCGGGAGCCACGGATAACGCTGCTAATAAAATGATGGAAAATTGGATGGAGAGCCACAAAAACGTGATGGATTTTTGGCAGAAAAACATGATCCAGTTTCAACCCTGGCAGATGGGCAATATGTTCTCATCCCAGGAAACAGATGCCTTGCGGAATTGGTGGGAAATGCAGCAGAAAATGCTCACCTACTGGCAGGATGCCATGAAATCTTTTCAGTTCGGTGGTTATTTTAACCCTGGTGAGATAAAAGGTTGGACCATGCCCTCGGGCGATATTTACCAGGAGATGATGAAAAGAACAGCTTCTGTTTATCAGGATTTTATGAAAATGATACCCACCCAGGTTGGCCAGGAAACTTTCGAAAAGATGACCCAGTCAAGCGATATCTATAGAAGTCTCCTTCTTTTCTGGGAAAACTATCTTGGCAACCTTCCCGGGAAAGATGATCTTGAAAAGTGGAAAGAAATAACCGCTACTTCGCTGGAAAGTTATAACAAGATCCTTGATGAGTTCTTTTCCCTGAACCTGCCTGAACCGTTTCGTTCCTTCATGAAGTCTCCAGCCGAAATGTCCGGACTCTACCAGGAAGTCTTTTATAATTTTTTCCAGCCGTGGATAGATTCCTCCGGTCAGTTACAGGTCAAATACATGGAGGCAGCGAAAGGCGACCGCGAGGCTTATCTTGACTTCATCAGGCTCTGGCAGGAAGCTTACAGCAAGTCTTTTGGAAAAATCCTGCAGATGCCGGCCCTTGGTATCGGTCGGGAAAGCACGGAAAGGATAAATGCCAGCCTGGACTCGTACATGCAGTCCCTGGCAGCTTCTAATAAGTTTTCCGCAGCCCTTTACCAGTCGGGTAAAGAGGTGATGGACCAGATGATGCAAAATATCGCTGAGCTGGCCGAAAAAGGTGAGGCACCGGAAACATTTAGTGAATTTTACGAGTTGTGGTGGCAAACCAACGAAAAAGCCTACTTCGAACTTTTCAAAACAGAAAGTTTTTCCAAAATCCTTGGTGATACCGTCGACGCCTGGGTAAAATTCAAGAAGCGCTATGATGATCTGCTCGATGACTACATCAGCAGCAATTTTCCTGTTCCCACGGCTAAAGAGATGGATACACTCTACAAATCGGTATATGAAATGCGAAAAGCAATAAAAGCGCAGGCAAAAACTATTAAAGAACTCGAGGACACGCTGGATAAATTGAGCTCTGTAGGAGGTGCCGAAAAATAACCATGTTTAGCCAGGATAGTATGAAAAAATTGATTGACGAGCAACTGACCATGAGCAAAAAGATGCTCCAGGGCATTAATTCGCTGCTGGCGATCGAAGAGATCGATGTTGATTTGACCCCTAAGGAACTGGTCTACGAAGAAGATAAGGTCAAGCTTTATCACTACAAGCCACTGGTAAAAAAAGTTAGCCCCGTTCCTACCCTGATTGTCTATGCCCTGGTCAACAGGCAGTATATGATGGACCTGCAGCAAAACCGCAGTGTTGTTCGCGGCTGGCTTGAGCAGGGGCTCGATGTATATATTATCGACTGGGGCTATCCGGACAAGATGGATAAATACCTAACGATGGAAGATTACATCGATGGTTATATCGACAATGCTGTTGATACTGTGCGGAGCCTTAGCGGTCAGGATAAGATCAACCTGCTCGGTGTCTGCCAGGGTGGCACCTTTTGCGCAATCTACTCAGCCCTGAATCCAGAAAAAATAAAAAACCTGGTTACTATGGTCGCGCCAATTGATTTTGATATCGATGATGGGCTACTCAACATTTGGAGCAAGCACTTGAAAATTGATACCATGGTTGATACCTTCGGTATCATTCCAGGAGGCTTTATGAATGTTGGTTTCCTGATGCTCAAGCCCTTCCAGCTGATGTTGGATAAATACATGGGTTTATTAAACAATATCGACAATCCCGAGGTAGTACAGGACTTTGTGCGTATGGAAAAATGGATCTTTGATAGTCCCGGTCAGGCCGGCGAGGCCTTCCGCAAGTTCATTAAGGACCTTTTCCAAGAGAATAAGCTAATTAAGGGCGAATTTGAGCTCGGTGGACGCAGGGTTGATTTAAAGAATATTACAATGCCCGTCCTTAATGTCTTTGCCGAGCAGGATCACTTGGTGCCCCCTTCATCGAGTAAACCATTAAACAAGGCCGTAGGCAGTGATGATACAGATATCATATCCTTTCCCGGCGGACATATCGGTATTTATGTTAGTTCAAAAGCGCAAAAAGAGGTAGCACCTGCCGTCGCAAAATGGCTAAATGATCGCTCAAAGTCTGAGACAACAAACAAGAAACAGAAAAAGGCCTGATACCCAAGCCATAATTCGTATGTAACCTAGTGTCGCATCAAATTAATTCTGCTCTTTGAAAAGGCAATATAAACGGTTTA
>CAYGHB010000038.1:0-3507 GCA_964349375.1 uncultured Syntrophomonadaceae bacterium
AGCACTACCAGCTTTTAATATCGACAAATTCATTTTATAATAGAAAAAGCAGGTCGCAGACACCCTGCTTAATAAAAAACAAGGATGGCAAAAAATCAGTGCAGAATAATCAACGTGGTTTGAACTATTGGACCAGGGCAGCGATGATCGCCGCCCTTTATGCCGGGTTAACCATCTTGCTGGCTCCGATCAGTTACGGCATGATCCAGGTTCGGGTTGCAGAAATGCTGATGGTTTTACCATTCTTTACTCTGGCAGCTGTACCGGGTTTATTTGTCGGCTGTTTGGTTGCCAATATCTTTGGCGGCTACGGCCTGCCGGATATAGTCTTTGGCAGCTTGGCTACACTTGCAGCGGCTTACCTGGTAACAAAAATTAAGAACCGTTATCTTGTGCCGCTGCCGCCGGTGATCATTAATGCCATAGTTGTAGGGATGATTTTACACTATGTCTTGGGTTTGCCTTTTTTATTGACTGCAGCCTGGATCGGCCTGGGACAGCTCTTGGCCTGCTACGGCCTTGGTCTGCCTCTGCTGATCATCCTTGAAAAACAGCGTCACATCTTCAAGTAATTTTATTTTTGATATTGCAGAGTTATAAATATATACCGGGGAGGGATGCCTGTGGCCGGACATTCAAAGTGGGCAAACACTAAGCACCGCAAAGCCAGGGTTGATGCACAGAAAGGAAAAATATTTACCAAGATCGCCAGGGAACTGACCGTAGCTACCCGCGAAGGCGGTGAGGACCTAACTTCTAATTTCCGCTTACGGTTGGCAGTTCAGAAAGCTCGCGAAAACAATATGCCCAGTGATAATATCCAGCGGGCCATTCAAAAAGGTGTGGGCGGCCAGGAAGGCAGCAGCTTCGAGCAAACCAACTATGAAGGATATGCTGTTGGTGGCGTGGCGGTGCTGCTGGAGATCATGACTGATAACCGTAACCGGACGGCGGCCGAGATACGGCATATATTTTCCCGCCACGGTGGCAGCCTTGGCGAATTAGGCTGTGTCTCCTGGATCTTTAACCGCAAAGGAGCAATTTCTGTCAGCAGCAAAGGGCAGGATATGGATGAAGATGATTTGATGCTGCTTGCCCTTGAGGCGGGGGCAGAAGATGTTACCGCTGATGGCGAGGACAGTTACACGATTATTGCCGGGGTCGAGCATTTTGAATCGGTAAAGCAGGTTTTACTTGATCAGGGATTCGAAGTTGAAGCGGCCGAAGTAACAATGCTGCCCAGCACGGCAGTTGCCATTTCCGATCAGGACGATGCTTCAAAAATCATCCGCCTGATGGAAGCGCTTGATGATCACGATGATGTGCAAAATGTTTACGCCAACTTTGATATTCCGGAAGAACTCCTGAACTAGTGCGTCTATCGCCCGCAGGAAAGATAAAGGTGAACCGATGCGTATCTTAGGCATTGATCCGGGTGTCGCCATTACCGGTTATAGCATCCTTGAGGAAAATGGTGCAGACTACTGCTGTATTGCATCCGGTTGCATCCGGACAGCAAGCGACCTTGAACCGGAACTGCGCCTGCTGATTATCTACGATCGGATTGCTGAGCTGGTCGGTGAATACAGCCCCCAGGCCCTGGTTGTGGAAAAAATATTTTTCAGTAAAAATGTACGCACAGCATTCCAGGTTGGAGAAGCCCGGGGAGTTGTGCTGCTGGCAGCGGCCCGGGCCGGCATTTCACTGTTTGAATATACACCATTGCAGGTAAAACAGGCTGTTGCCGGTTACGGCAGAGCAGAGAAAGCGCAGGTTCAAAAAATGGTACAACTACTGCTTAAACTACAGCAGCCGCCGGCAGTGGATGACGAGGCAGATGCCATGGCAGTTGCCCTCTGCCACCTGCAAAACCGCCGTTTCCAAGAGGCGGTCAGGGGAGGAAAGCTTAAGTGATTGACTTTGTAAAAGGACACCTGGTTTCAGCGCTGGCCGGTAAAGCAGTGGTCGATGTAGGCGGTGTCGGCCTGGCTCTCGAAATGCCGCCTGCCGCCGATGATCTTTCCTCCCGGATCGGTGACGAGGTGACGATCTACACCCGGCTGCTGATCAAAGACGACGAAATTATTATTTACGGTTTCCGGGCTGCTGAAGAGCGCAAGCTTTTCAATCTGGTCCTGAGTGTAAGTGGATTTGGTCCCCGGCTTGCTCTGTCTCTGCTCAGTATATTTACCGTGTCACAGCTCTATATCGCGGTTCTGGAAGAAAATGTTGCCCAACTGTGCCGCGCGCCGGGAGTTGGTAAGAAAGCAGCGCAGCGACTTATTTTAGAGTTAAAAGAAAAATTGCCCAAAGTTATCTCTGCCGAGGAACTGACTGGCGGTCCCCTGATTAGCAGCGGCAGCTCGATGATTGACGATATTAGCGAGGCTCTTTGCGCGCTCGGTTATTCGCCGGGTGAAGCGGCGGTGGCCGTGAGCAGGGTAGCGGAAGAAAATAAGGATGCTTCGCGGGAAGAACTCCTTAAACTGGCCCTTAAGACAATGGTTCGCAAGTAGGAGAGGAGCAACAGATGGAAGAGCGCATCGTATCAGCCCAGCTTCAACCAGACGATGACCCCCAGATTGAAGTCGGCCTCCGGCCGCGCACCTTGCAGGAGTATGTCGGCCAGGAGAAGATTAAGGAAAAACTGGCTATCTACATCAGGGCGGCCCTGGAGCGCAAGGAAGCGCTTGATCACGTTTTGCTTTACGGACCGCCCGGTCTTGGCAAAACAACCCTGGCGCACATTATTGCCTGGGAACTGGGCGTCAGCATTCGCATAACAGCCGGGCCTGCTATCGAACGGCCCGGAGACCTGGCTGCCATTCTCACCAACCTCGGCCATGGAGATGTGCTCTTTATTGATGAAATTCACCGGCTTAGCCGCTCGGTTGAAGAAATACTTTATCCTGCCATGGAAGACAATGCTCTCGATATTATCATCGGCAAAGGGCCGGGCGCCCGTTCGTTGCGCCTCGACCTGCCGCCCTTTACCCTGATCGGAGCAACTGTCAGGGCTGGCCTGTTAACCTCGCCGCTACGTGACCGTTTTGGGGTGGTTGACCGTCTTGATTTTTACAGCCCTGCGGAGCTGGAACAGATTATCACCAGATCAGCCAGGATCCTTAATGTTCAATCGGAAAAAGCGGGGGCCGAAGTTATTGCCCGCGCCTCACGGGGCACCCCGCGGGTTGCAAACCGCTTGCTGAAGAGAGTACGTGATTATGCCCAGGTAAAAGCCGATAACATTATTACCGAATCGGTAGCGCTTGAAGCTTTGCAGATGCTGCAGCTAGATCATTTGGGCCTTGATGAAATCGATCGCCGCCTGCTTTTAGCCCTGGTCGAAAAGTTTGAAGGCGGGCCGGTGGGGCTTGATACCCTGGCGGCATGTATCAGTGAGGAACCGGAAACCCTGGAGGATGTCTACGAACCCTACCTGATGCAGCTTGGCCTTCTGAAAAGAACAGCCCGCGGCCGCATGGTTACCGCCCAAGCCTATAAATA